>JAJZEJ010000443.1 GCA_021828635.1 Chloroflexota bacterium | reverse complement strand
GTTTTTCTGCGTTCATGGTAGCAGAAATGCTACCTCGATGTCCAGATAAGCCCGCGCATGTGATTTTTCAGCACTCTCCACAAAATTGTAATCTATTCATCATGCACAAACGTATTATTGCATGAGTCAGCTTGGCAAAGAAGACAGGCAACACAAACACTTTTTGCTGATATTTGAAAAGTGCAAAGACGCTTGCTTCTCCCTAGACTTCCATTGACCTCATTCACAGCGCGGTACCGTCTTGAAACTCAGGTTTTTCAAGAGGCGGCTGTTTTGCCTCATCATATTCTCGTACCCTCTTTTATTGTGTGTCAGGTGTGACCTTTTGTGAACATGGAAACGCGAATATACATGGAAACGGCCATTACTTGACCAGCGTGCCTACTCTGAGTGCGCCTATGATTAAACCATGAGCGGCTATCGCTCAAGGAGGAACTGCATGGCGACCCAACCTAGCCTCGAAGATGTCGTTTTAATCGCATCTATCTGGTTGTCACAGCAGACAACGATCCCGCTTTGGAACTGATGCAAATGCAGAGCCGTATCATGCCCGGTCATCTTTTCTTCTTCTTTCCAGAGGAGGTCGTGCCGCTAGAGGACGAGAGCGATATGTCCAGCAGTGCAGTGCCGCTAGAGTCAACAAAGCCAGTAGAAGGCAAACCAAAGCGTATTCTTATTGCGTGCATCGGCAATATCTTTTATCGAGCAATTGCTCGCAGCATAAAACCCGTACATGAAGATCAATTAAGAAAGGAGCGCATGCAATCTGGAAACTGGGTGAAGAGATGCGCGTTGTGCTTGCCAGTACGACCGAGGGCGACGATAAACCGGCCAAATATCCGCAGATGTTCGCAAGCTCGCAGGTGCTGGTGCTTAATAAGCTTGACCTGCTACCATATGTGGATTATGATCTAGAGAAGGCGAAACGACAGGCGTTAGCAGTCAATCCGCGCCTGCAATGCTTCGAGGTAAGCTGTCGCACGGGCGAGGGACTCGATGCTTGGTGCGCATGGTTGCTGGCATTCGTGAAGCGTCAAATGTAGCTCTGACCATCGTGGTCGCCTGGAAAGAAGCGTTCCTATGGCTTCCGTCACTGGTTCAGCATCGCAACGACAAAGAATCGTCGTTCAGGGCATCGTACAAGGTGTGGGCTTTCGGCCTTTCGTCTATACGCAGGCACTCCGGCACGGCCTCAGTGGTTTTGTACTCAACGATAGCCAGGGCGTCACCATCGAGATCGAAGGTTCGCTCAGCGCACTGGCGCACTTTCATCGTGCCTTACGCGAGGAAGCACCACCGCTAGCCCGTATTGATTCTATAGTGACTGAACAGGTGCAACCGCGCCATGAAACAGCCTTTCTCATCGCCCATAGCCAGAGTGGCAATCAGCGCCATGCCTTGATCTCACCTGATACCGCTATTTGTAACAATTGCCTTTCTGAACTGTTTAATCCAACAAACAGGCGCTATCTCTATCCATTCATCAATTGCACGAACTGTGGACCACGCTTCACGATTGTGCAGGATGTTCCCTATGATCGTGCCAAGACAACCATGCGTGCATTCCCCATGTGTGCGACGTGTCAGGAAGAGTACGAAAATCCACTCAATCGGCGTTTCCATGCTCAACCCAACGCCTGCCCAGTCTGTGGCCCGCAAGTGCGCCTGCTTGATTGGACACACAGCGAACTCTCTGACCCTATTCCGACAGCAGCACAGCAACTCGCTGCGGGAACGATTCTGGCTATCAAGGGCTTAGGCGGCTATCACTTAGCGTGTGATGCGCTCAATGCAGAAGCGGTGCAACGGCTACGCCAGCGTAAGCACCGCGAGGCAAAACCGTTCGCGCTGATGGTTCCTGATCTGGCAACGGCCAGAGAACTTTGCTTCGTTAGTGAGGCCGAAGCGGACCTGCTGCTTTCACACCGTCGTCCTATCGTGCTGCTAAAACAGCGTTCTGATAAGGATAGCCCACTTGCCTCTGGCGTTGCACCAGCCTACGACACGTTGGGAATCATGCTACCCTACACGCCTCTGCATTATCTCTTACTGCACGCCTTCACTGAAGCACTACCAGCAGAGCGGCTAGTGGTACTGGTTATGACTAGTGGCAATCTGAGCGATGAACCTATCGCATACCAGGATGATGACGCCCAAGAACGACTGGCAACTATCGCCGACGGCGTGCTGACAGCGAACCGCGACATTCATATGCGTTGCGATGACTCAGTAATGCGCGTCAGTGCTGGCGGCCCACAATTTCTGCGCCGTTCACGTGGCTACGCACCCGAACCGCTTCCACTGGCCTTCGATTTTCCGCAACCCCTTCTGGCTTGCGGTGGACATCTCAAAAACACTTTCTGCCTGGGCAAAGGACGGCAAGCCTTCATCAGCCATCACATCGGCGATTTAGAAAATCTTGAGACGCTGACTTCATATAAAGAAGGGATTGCCCACTTTCAAAACCTGTTCGACATTGCTCCTACAGCAGTCGTCTATGATCTGCACCCCGACTATCTGGCTACCAAGTATGCTTTAGATACCGCTATTGCGCAAAAAATTGGCGTGCAACATCATCACGCGCACATCGCCAGCGTGTTAGCGGAACATCATCTTGCGGGGCCAGTGATCGGCGTGGCTGCCGATGGTACAGGTTATGGCACCGATGGCACTATTTGGGGGGGCGAAATTCTGGTCGCTGATCTACTGGACTTCGAGCGCGTAGCCCATCTGCGCTCTATCCCACTCCCTGGCGGTGAGCAAGCAGTCCGCCAACCCTGGCGTATGGCTGCCGCGTACCTTGCTCAAGCCTATGGTGATGCGTTCCTGGACCTGGACATGTCTTTTGTGCGGCAGCTAGATCGCTCGAAGTGGCATGTGTTGTCTCAGATGATGGCACGCAAGCTCAATAGTCCTCCCACAGCCAGC
>JAJZEJ010000043.1 GCA_021828635.1 Chloroflexota bacterium | reverse complement strand
GAAAACCTCTGAATGTAAAATCTTTGCCAGCAAAGGCAGGAAGGAACTTTCCTTCTTATTTACAATAATGTCAAGCCTCGCATGAAAATTTTGCCTGTTCTGTGAAATAGCTCACATTGTGCAACAAGACAACATGGATGACACAGCGTGCCGTGCCATCCATGTTGTCTTGTTGCTTATAAATTAATAGGCGATAGCCAGGCGTCCCTCCAGGAAACGGGCCAGGATGGCGAGGGGATAGCAGATAATGAAGAAAAGAAAAGCGCCGAAGATGTAGACGAAGAGCATTGCATTGGGATTGGACGAGAGCGGACTGGCGAGCGAGGTGGTCAATTGCTGAATCTCAATCACGCCACCAAGCAGTGAGAGCAATGAGGTATCCTGCACCAGCGTGATGAAGTAGTTGGTAAAAGGCGGAATAGTGACACGAATCGCCTGTGGCATGACGATACGGAAGAGAACTTGACGCGAACTCAAGCCCAGACTCAGCGCCGCCTCGCTCTGTCCACGCTCTATCGATTCGATACCAGTGCGAAAGACCTCGGTGAGATAAGCACCATAGTTGAAGCTCAGACCCAGAATACCGTAGAAGGCGGCATCAAAGAATAATTGATTGCCAGGGCCAGGCATGAGGCTGTTTTCCTGTATCGCTGTCATAAAATGATAGGCTGTGGTGTACGGATCGAAACCGAGATTACTCAAAAGACCACTAATGCCAAAGCCCCAGAGCAAAAGTTGCACGAGAATGGGTGTGCCGCGCACAACCTCAACATAGACCAGAGCCAGCCAGCGAATGGGTGGGACACTGGAAAGGCGTCCCATCGCGCCGACGAAGCCAAAGAGTAACGCCAGAATCATGCTTGATATCGAGAGCCAGATCGTCGTGCCTGCGCCCTGCAACAAGAGTGGCAAATCGAGGAAGAGACGATAGCGAAACATATAGAAGTAGTAGACAAAAGCAAAAATAGCCAGTACAAAAACGACATAGAAGGCTTTATCTAGCAGACTTAAAAAGAGACTCGTCGTCGGCTTCGTCTCAGCCGGGTATCCTGGCCCAAGATCAACGCTAGCATGGTCAACTTGTTGCATTGCAATCCTCACTTTATATTATAGGTTACAGAGCCGAGCGGAGACGGCGCTCAAAACTGCGGGCAAAGTACGACGTGGGCAGGCTGAGAATAAGATAGAGTACAATTGCCAGGGCAAAGTAGGGCAAGGGATTGCTACCGTTGCGCACACGCCAGTAGTCCAGCGTTGCCGTTAGCTCGCTCAGGCCGATAGCACTGACGATGGCTGAGTCTTTGAGCATATAAATGAAATCATTCACAAAGGGCGGAATCATCAGAGGAATAGCTTGCGGTAGCACAATGCGAAAGAAACTCTGCCGTGAAGTCATGCCCAGTGAAAGCGCCGCCTCACTCTGGCCCTTCTCGACAGAGAGAAAACCGGCGCGAAAGACCTCTGCCTCGTAAGCTGCGTAGTTGATGGTCAGAGCCGCAATACCAGCCGTCCAGGAATTGTCCAAACGCGCCAGGTTCGCCGTTGCCAGCAAGGCGCTAACGCCATAATAAAGGATGAACAGTTGCGCCAGCATTGGTGTACTGCGGATAATCTCGATATAGATACGTGCTGGACCACGTAGCCATGTAACACGCGAGTTGCTCATCAAAGCCAGAATGAGGCCCAGCAGCAACGCCAGGATGAAAGAAGAGATACACAGAATGATCGTGTTCTTCATGCCGTTTAGAAAATCCGGCAAGACATGCAAAATGACGCCCATGAACCAGACCTTTCTTAACAATAGGATATCTTGTCAAACCTGATGTGCAATCTGACACCTATCGAAACAAGGTTGATCGGTGTAGGGACCGATGTATCGCGTCCGTACCAGTGACTCGTGTAACCAACGTGGAGAGATATGGTTCTAAACGACATTAACCCACGATTGCGACATGAATACCTGGTTCTGGCGTGATCGACGCGATACATCGGTCCCTACATCGCATTGAAGATCGTTGTTGTTACACGATACCGATGTCCGCTTGCTGCGAGTTCCACATCTGCCACTTGGTGTAAATCTGCTTGAGCGTGCCATTCTTTTTCAGGACAGCAAAAGCCTGATTGATCTCTGGCAACAACAGTTTGGCGTTGGGATTGCTCATGTTGAAAGCTACATAGTAGTTGTCAGGATAAATCGGCGCACCGAGCAACTCCAACTGTGGAATTGGCGTGGCACCGGGGCCGGAGCCGAGAACATAGTACGCGGCAATCGGGAAGTCCAGGAAGAAGGCGTCAACCTTGCCTTGCACCAGATCGCTAAAGGCAATGTTACCGGCATATGCCTTGATCTTAATCTTGGGATCACCCTGCATAATCGTCTGGGCCAGATAGCCTGCGCCGGTACCAACCGTGTAACCTTCCAGAACCTTGATGCTGGTCGGATTGGTGATATTAGCAAAGCGTGCATCATTCTTGCGCACAATAATCTGCTGACCATAGCGATAGTACGGGTCTGAGAAGAGTTCTGTCTTGAGGCGGTCGGGCGTCTTCTCCCAACCATTCATGACCATATCAACCTGATTAGCAGCTAGCGCCTGTTCCAGATTGGAATAACAGACCTCGATCTGCTTCTGCTGGATATTCATGAGTTTCGCCATCGCCACCGCGATCTCGACCTCAAAGCCGATCAGTTGTCCGGGATTGCTAGGGTTCTGGAAGACATATGGCGCACCGCTCACATAATCCGCGCCCCATTGCAACAGGCCGGAAGTCTTGAGACCTTTGCTCGCAATAGTGACAGCACCGGCAGTGGGAGTAGAACCGGTCGTCGTTGAAACATTGCCGCCGCAAGCCGCGAGCAGCAGGTCCAGAGCGCCACCGGCCGCTAGCACACCACCAGCTTGACCAGCATAACGCAACAGAGTTCGTCT
>JAJZEJ010000148.1 GCA_021828635.1 Chloroflexota bacterium | reverse complement strand
CGACGTTGCGCTGGCTCGACCGAGACTTCGCGGGTCTGCTCTTTGTCAATCTGGTAGAATTTGATATGTTATGGGGCCATCGCCGCGATAGCCAGGGCTATGCACAGGCGCTACGCGAGGTTGATGCGTGGCTCGCCCAGGTGCAACACGTTATGCGACCCGGCGATGCGCTCTTTTTCGTCGCCGATCATGGTGTAGACCCGACTTTCCGTGGTACCGATCATACGCGCGAATGCGTACCACTATTGGCCTACGGGCAACCGATACGAGCGGGTATCAACCTGGGTACACGCACTACCTTCGCAGACCTGGGGCAAACACTGGCTGAGGCATTTGGTGTTGCACCGCTTGCGGCAGGTACAAGTTTTGCACATGAAATCATGGATTCGCTATGACCGAGACAAAACACAATGACACTATCGGCCAACAGAGAGAACTGGCCCTGCACGGAGAGCGCATCTTTCTACGTCGCCCAACAATGGACGATGCTCCAACCGTATTTCACTGGGAGCGCGACGACGAGGTATGGCGCTATGACCCTCACCGTCCCTACTCGAACACCATAGAAGAGTTTTTGCCCATTTTCGAGCGTAGCTATGTGCGCGGCAATGGGCGACAATACTGGTTTATCATCAATGACGAGCAACGACGCCCAATAGGCACCATTACCTATTTTAATATCGACCATCGGCATGGTCAGGTCGAGATTGGATTGGGCCTGGGCGAAAAGTGGAGTTGGGGCAAAGGCTATGGCGCGGAAGCCATCCGCATCCTAATCCACTATCTCTTCGTCACCCTCGGCTTCAATCGCATCTACGCCGAGACAGCAATGGCGAATCGTTCCGCACGTAAAGCATTCGCCAGAGCGCATTTCATTGAGGTCGGGCAAATTTTCGATCCGCGCAGCTCAGGAGATCCCTGGGTATTACTAGAAATATGGAAGAGGAATTACGATGAGTTCAACCAACCCAACGCTTAGCCCAAAGATATTTAGCGCCTACGACATTCGCGGCATCTATGGTGATACGCTGACCGATGAGGGAGCTTATCACATCGGACGCGCCGCCGCACAGTATTTGAACGTGCCAACTATCGCGCTTGGCCGTGATATGCGTCTCTCTTCGCCACAGATCGCCGCCTCTATGATGCGTGGTATCACCGATCAAGGTGTTGATGCCGTCGATCTGGGCATGACGACGACTGATGAACTCTATTTTGCCGTCGGCAAGTTCGACTTTCAAGCTGGTGTCATGATTACCGCCTCGCACAATCCCGGCAAATATAACGGCATTAAGTTCTGTCGCGCTCAGGCATTTCCTATTAGCCTGGATACTGGCCTGAGCGATATCCGCGACCTGGCGATTAGCGGTCATTTCGCCACGCCAACCCGCAAAGGCGAGGTTACTAAACGCGATGTCTCCGGCGATTACGTCAAGCATGCCCTCTCGTTTATTGATGTCAGCAAGATCAAGCCGCTCAAGGTCGTAGCCGATGCGGGCAACGGCATGGCAGGCATGATCTTACCCAAAGTCTTTGAGCATCTGCCCTGCACACTTGTCCCACTTTATTTTGAACTGGACGGCAATTTTCCGCACCATCCCGCCAGCCCGATTGAGCCGGAGAACATGGCTGATCTGCAACAGAAAGTACGCGAGACGGGCGCTGATCTCGGCGTGGCCTTCGATGGTGATGCCGACCGCATGTTCCCCGTCGATGAGCATGGCAACCTGGTTGATGGCTCGCAGGTTATCGAGGTTGTCTCTAACAGCCTCTTGCGCAAACATCCCGGCTCAACCATTCTCTACAATCTGGTCGTCTCTAAGAGCGTACCAGCCCTTGTCAGTGAACTAGGCGGCACACCTATTCGCACGCGCGTCGGCCATTCGTTCATCAAGGCCGAGATGCGTCAGCATAATGCCATCTTTGGCGGCGAGCATTCCGGCCACTTCTACTTCCGCGACAACTGGTTTGCCGATTCCGGCCTGATTGCTTTTCTGATTACGCTCGAACTGGTCTCTGTTGAAGGCAAACCGCTCTCAGAACTTCTCAAACCCTTAGATCGCGGTATTCGTAGCGGTGAGATCAATAGCACAGTCAGCGATACACAGAGCAAACTCAAGGCAATGGAAGAACACTTCGGGCAAGGAGCCAAATCGGTTGATCATCTCGATGGCTTGACTGTGGACTACGGTAACTGGTGGTTTAGCGTTCGTCCATCCAATACAGAACCTTTGTTACGCCTGAATGTGGAAGCCAACGATAGAACGACAATGGAGCAAAAACGCGACGAGCTACTCGCGTTTATTCGCAGCTAACCCATCCTCATGTGTGCGTTACCATCATGATTCGCAAGCTGTGATGGTAACGCACCTCTCCTATTTGCACCGCTATTGTAGCACCGATGAGAAATTCTTGACACTCCTACCTATGCGTGCTAGCATGACCATAGAACAGTCATAGGCATAATTTCGTGTATAAACGAGCGTGTACAATGCAGCACATGCATCATATATTATGTACTATGCGTTACAAGGGAGAAAAATCTCAATGAAAATTCATGAATATCAGGCCAAAGATATTCTGGCGCGTTACGGTATTCCGGTTCAGCCGGGAAAGGTTGCCCACACGCCAGAAGAGGCTGAGGTGATAGCCCGTGAACTGGGTGGGCCTGTGGTGATCAAAGCCCAGGTCTACGTCGGCGGACGTGGCAAAGCTGGCGGCATTCAGTTTGGCGAAACGCCGGAAGGTGCCAGAGAAGCGGCCAGCCGCGTGCTAGGTATGGATATCAAAGGGTTGATAGTAGACAAAGTTCTCGTTACCTCAAAAATTGATATCAAAGAAGAATATTATCTTGGCGTTATCCTGGATCGCGCCTCACAAGCTCCCGTGGTTATGGTTTCTAAAGCGGGTGGCATCGATATCGAAGAGGT
>JAJZEJ010000481.1 GCA_021828635.1 Chloroflexota bacterium | reverse complement strand
AGGAAGAGCGCATGACGATAGAAATAGAGACTTGGCAACACCACGACATCATCACTAATGGTATTCGGATGCACTACGTAACGCAAGGTCAGGGTCCGCTTGTTGTTCTGCTGCACGGCTTCCCTGAGTTCTGGTACTCCTGGCGCTATCAAATTCCTGTGCTAGCTGAACAGGGTTATACTGTTGTCGCGCCTGACCTGCGTGGCTATAATGATACGGACAAGCCGCGCCGTGGCTATGATGTACCGACACTGTTACGCGATATCAAAGGACTCATTAAAGGTTTGGGTTATGAGAAGGCTGTCATCGTCGGACATGATTGGGGTGGCGTGCTGGCTTGGAGCTTTGCCATGCGCTATCCAGAACTGACTGAGCGCCTGATTGTATTAAACGCACCGCATCCCTGGGCTTTCCAGCGCGAGTTGCAGCATGCCAAACAACTGCGTATGAGCTGGTACGTGCTGGCCTTTCAGATTCCCTGGCTACCCGATTATCTGCTATCACGCAATCATGCGCAACTTATTGGTAAAACGATCTATGAAGCTGCTGTGCAGAAAGAGGCATTTCCGCCTGATGTTCTACTACGTTATCAGGAGGCGATGAGCAAGCCACGCGCAATCACCTCGGCCCTCAACTATTATCGCACCCTCGTGCGCCGTGGCCCCTTCAATCCTCTTGGCCCAAACGCGCCTATGCTCATCAAGGCACCCACGCTGCTGATCTGGGGTAAGCAAGATGTGGCATTGAGCATCGAGCTAACCGAGGGGCTTGAGCAATGGATACGCACTATTCAGGTGCGGCGTATCGCCGAGAGCGGTCACTGGGTACAGCAAGAGCAGCCGGAGTTGGTAAATACATACATGCTGGAGTTTTTATCATGAGATAGTTATAGTCAAGTATATATGACGATATCTTCATACTCTGCAAAACCTCTTGACAAAACTGTTGAGTTATAGCATCCACAAAAGGCATTACAGAGAAACGGGCAGCCATACAGAGAGCATAGTATCCCTTTTTGTTAAAATTTCAATAAGAATAAGCGGGTCGGTTTTACCTCAAAGCGAAATCGACCCGCTGCATAATGCTTCTTTACGGTGTTGGTGTGCTGGTTGGTTGTGTCGTCGGTGTTGGTGTACTCTTCTGGCTGGCGGCGAGCTTGGCTTTCTCTTGCGCCAGCTTGTTTTGCAAGGCCCGCAGGTAGGCTTGCGCACCATCCAGATCGGTCTCGGTAATCGCATCAAGCTGTTTGGGCATATTTGAGACCTGCGCTACCCAACTATCCAGCACACTCTGAATGGCTGCCAACGTACTATTATCCTGACCAATGTTGCGCAACCAGCCGCGTGCAGTCGTGAATGCACGGTCCATCGAGGTGAGAAAATCAGTGGCGACGGTTGCGCCAAACTTGATGATGGGCGAGACGAAGTTGTCATAGGCGGCCCGCATCAGCTTGACTGAAGTCATAGCACCGTCAAGCGTAAAGCCTTCCAGGTTCTCCAGTGAGTTTACAAAGTCTTGACGTACCGCATTGGCTCCCTGCTCTACACCTTTATTGAAGGCATCTTGCAGTTGTTTTTCAATATTGCCACTGACCGTACCGGCTAGCTCAGGCACTTTCGGTACCAGTTCGTAGGCTGCCACACCGGCTCCGCCGAGGGCGACGATGCCGATGCCAGCCAGCAAGCCACGGCGCGACATCTTCTTTTTGCGTTTTCCGCGTCGTTCTGGTTCATCCTCCTCCTCCTCGTATTCCTCCTCCTCATATTCGTCTGCATATGCTGGCATGGGACGTACATTGCGTGTTGGCTGACGTTGACCATTGCGTGTCGCCATACGGGCCATGCGCGGAGGCACCATTTCTGTGTAGCCGAGACGCGCATCAAGTGGGTCTTCATAATCAATGCCGAGATCAGGGTCTTCCTCTTCTCCATATTCCTGCCAGTGTCCATCTTCAAAATCATCAGAGTCTTCTATGAGTTCACGGGTTGAAGGAATATATGCCTGGGGGCGAGCGTTTTGCGAGGGATAGTAACGGGATGCACGGGATGCTTGCCCATGACGTTGTTCTCGTGGGTCTTCTTCTGGCAACGGTTGGAGAAACTGTTCACGCTGCTCCTCGGCCTCTATGGCTGCCTTTCCTTTGCTGGCGATAATGTTCTGGCGCAGAAGTTGGCGTGTTCTACGCAAATTTGGGCGCTGTGACATAGCTCCACTGCTGTGATTGGAGCTACTAGAGCTACTGTAGCCATCAGAGCGTGTTGGCAATCGCTCTTCTTGAGCCATGTTTTCACTATTTTTGCTTTGCCCGCTCTGGCTACGTTCGCTGCGACTATGCAGAGGATCGTAGTCGTAGCCGTATTGTCGCCCAGGGCTTCTGCGATACATTCTGCGTTCAGGGCGCTCCCTGTCACTTGATGGCATATCTATTCCATTCCTCCTGCCCGGCTGGTTCGCCTCTGTATGGATGGTCTCATATCCACGGCGGTCACGCTGCCTACATGGTGTAGTACAGTCATCATACATCAATTCTGGGCAATTTGCTAGTTGCGAGCCAGACTCTAGTATTATTTAACGGTTGGTGCCAATTTTTGTCACCGACACTCAATTAACGTTCAACGATACAGGAAATAACCGGCAACGCCAGCTAAAACGAGAATGAGTAGGAAGTTGACGCGCTTGCTGAGAGCCAGACCAAAAGCGGCAAGCGCGATGAGCCAGCTCAGCCAGTCAATGCCCGGCTGATGCAGAATAGTCCAGCAAACCGTGAGTGAGATACCGACAACGGCTAGCGAGATGCCCTGCATGATGCCAGGCACCCAACGTTGCCGTTCAATTTGTTTATAGAGCGCGGAGACAATTAGCACGAGCAATGGCGGTAGCGTGATAGCTACCAGCGCCAGGGCCGCGCCCAAATAGCCATATGTGAGATA
>JAJZEJ010000850.1 GCA_021828635.1 Chloroflexota bacterium | reverse complement strand
TCCATCTCGGTCCCTGGTTACTCCCCGGCTTGATCCCGCTCGGCGTGGGGGCCGCACTGATTGTCAGCTACTACCTGGAAGCAGGCGGTGGTCCTTCGGACGATACTAAACAAGAGCAGAATAATATCCGTTCATTGCAGGAACATCGTGAGCGAGATCGGAAAGAGCAGCCATAGTTTTTCATGACCCTATTCCATTACATACCCGAACATCAACGCAGGCCAGAAGTGAGAGCTGCTACCGCCTGTGAAGGAGGATAGAGGCTACTAGTGAATATACAGCAGCGGCTCTCAACTTCTGGCCCGCGTTAAGACCCCATGAAGAGAAATGTTATGCTAGTAATTGTTTAACCATGTTGAGCAGATCATCTAACTCGAATGGTTTGCTCATGCCAATTAGTTTACGCTTTCTAATCTCTTGCTCTGGAAGATAGGCACTCATGACAATCACGGGCGTATGGTCAATGATATGCTTTTTTTCAAGCAGATCGTACAGTTCAAGACCATCCATACGAGGAAGGCGATAATCAGTAATGACAAGATCAGGTCTCATTGTACTCATCGTACTGAGCGCCTGATAACCGTCTGTCACATGCAATGCTATATAAGGGGTTTCCAGAGAAAGCGCCATGACCAAGAATTTTCCAATGCTATCATCGTCTTCAACAATCAAAATTGTTTTTGTGACTCCAGTTGTTTTTTGCCCTACATATTTTTCATCAAGAGTGGTTGTATCACTGACACTCATTCTATACACCCCTACCTTCTTTGCTCTTCCTGGCAATGTATCTTCTCTGTATCTTCTCTTTGTTTTTGCCACGGGCTAGAGAACAGGATAGTTTCGCATCCATGCTTGATATAGGTCGATTTATCATACTCTAAGATGTTGAATAAACTATTACTCTTCTAAACGTCCGAAAGCCCGCTTTTTTTCACACTCCGAAATAAAGATTAAGATGGGAAACCATCTACTACTACCCACAAGTCCCACTCGTTTGTGTGACCTGACACAGCATGATATGATTGCTTAAAAAGACATGAAGAGTTAACATGGAGGATCGCAACGGCACTGGTCGGTGTGTTGTGGCGAGAAGCTAGGCAGATATTCAGTATGATGCACAGAAGCAGCATGAACAACATAAACAACATAACCAAAAAATTTATTCTGCTATTTTCAATATTCGCCGCATCCCTGCTCCTCTCCGGCGTCTATATCGTTAGTGGCACGCAGGCATACACACGCTATCAACAGGCAAGCTTCGCTCAGCAACGCAATTGCGGCGGCCAGGGTAATGTGCATATCTGTGTTGACGCGCCAAAAGCTATCTACAGTGCATTCTACCCCTCATACCTGGCCCAACACTATCCCGTCTTTTCGGTGGAATATAGCAGCACTCAGCCAACCAACCTTTTCATCAGTGCGACGATCAACGGTTTTAGCCAGATGCAGACGCAACCGGTCCAGGCATCATACTTTACACAGAAGGTAAACTTTACGCCACCAATGAATGGACAGATGCTACATAATTTAACTAGTGAGGACGCTACGACCCTGCATATCGTGGTAACGGATAGCTCGGCCCATACCTATTATCTGAATGATATCCCTTTGCTACTACATTCACGTTGGCTGATGCTCTGGACCAAAAATAATCTCTCACGTATCGCTGCCTGGGTGACACCTAATGACTCGACCATTGTTACTTTAGTGACGAATGCGAGTAACTATCTGAGCAATCAACAAGCGCCAGCACCAACCGCATTAATTGGCTACAATCATGCCAGTCAGCAGCAGGTTATCGATCAGGTTGATGCCATCTACAATGCGTTACTCAGTCAAAAGATACGCTATGTTCAGGCGACAGTACCCTATACCGGTGATAACAGCAACACCAATGCGACCGAGGAGATCAAGCTTCCAGGCGAAGTTATGCAACAACATAGCGGCATGTGCATCGAACTGACACTCCTACTAGCGTCAGCCGTGGAGCGTATCGGACTAGACCCTGAGATTATCATTATCCCTGGCCACGCCTTTTTAGGGGTTGCCACAACCGCCGATGATAAGCACTTTGCCTACTGGGATGCTGTAGACCTGAACAACGGAGTTGCGGCTGACTCAGACAACATCATGGCAGACAAGCTTTATCAGCAGAACCTGAACCAGCATACGATTATCGCAACTATCTCTGTGAAAGCAGCTATGCATAACGGCATTGGTCCGATGATTGATTCCGTGCATTAAATTACAAGCAGAGAGGATGGCAGCAACGAATACACTAGATTTTTCCATCTGGTTTCATGCGGGCTGTTACGGTGGATTAGTGGCCTGCATGTGCGCTATCACATTCAATGCGCTCTACACATCAATATTGCGCCGTGGTACTACGCGCCAGCTCGCCGGTGCTATCGTCGTCTGCGTTCTCTCCGCTCTACTGCTGTTACCCGCTATCGTCTGGTATGAGTTGCGTTTCAACATCGAGCAGGCTACCATTACAATGCTTGAAGTGCAATTCCTACTAACTTATGTCGCGCTCTGTGGTCTGCTCATTCCAGTTGGTATTACCAGTACCTATTGCATCTTCGCACAGCCACGCACCACGACCACCTCGGTTCACATTCCGAGCCAGAAGAAACGTAGCACACAGGTCAGCACTACCAACGCTCTACACCCTCCACGCTACCAGCCAGGGATGCTAGCCCCTTATGTCTTCGGCGAAGATACGCCCTGGGGCTGGCTCGAACATCGCGGCGGACGTTTTCAAGGTCAGCGTTTGGCACTCAAACGCAACATTATCACTATCGGACGCGACGAAAATAACGACATCTGGCTCGATGATGATCTGGCTTCACGCCTGCATGCTGAGCTAGCCTGGCATCAGGGCAAGGTCTATATCACCGATAGCGATAGTCTGAACGGCATCTTGCTGA
>JAJZEJ010000633.1 GCA_021828635.1 Chloroflexota bacterium | reverse complement strand
ATAGGCATATGCTGTGGTGGTTGTGATGGACGTGGATAGGATTGTGCAGTATAGCCACGCTCATACGATGGTGGCTCGCCGAAACTCTTTAATGCCTCGTTGCCGTACACCGTTGAAGAGGAAGGAAGTTTTGCTCTGGCCCGTGCGGTCTCTACACGGGTACCGCAAGCCGGACAAAATTGAGTACCGTTTGCCAATTCATAACCACAACGTTCACAGATCATAGGATACCTTCTAGCTGGATTATAGCATCGCTATCTTAGCTCTAAAATGCGTTACAATATTCTATCATACCTTGCTTGCCGACGTGACGCGGTTACGTACTTTGCATACTCCATCCTGTAGCATTACTACTGATCTCTAGCGTTCCCACCTGTGCTGTTTGCATTACTCGCACCGGCATACCAGCGATTAAGGGAGCCAGCGCCGCAACCGTTAACGTTGTTGTTGGTGGTGTGACGATAGCTGTATTACCTGTGTTACCTGTACTACTATGCTGTTTTCTAGGTAGTGTGCCGGGTGTAACGATCAGCATGGTCGGATGAACTATTTGCATGACTTGGGTCATCGCTGCTGGAAACGTTTTCGCAACATCTCCTACCACTTCTACGATATCAGCCCGCGTTGGGTTAGAGTCAATATTGCTGAGTACTCCATTGAGGGCATATGTACTGTAGCTGGCCTCGCCAAGTAAGAGCAGGCTGAGACCTGGAGCCTGCAGATGCAGTACTAATGCGCTATCACGGTTCGCGTCACTGCTACTGTGTAAGAGTGTCGTAGGCCAAAGTACCTGAAGTATTGTTTGGGAGCCGAGTATGACGGTCATACCTTGTCGCAATTGCATGTAGGGAATGTTGCGTTCTCGAATGGTGCGCCGCCAGAGTGCATAGTTACTGCCTGGATGTAGCATACCAGCATCAAATACTTGGCCGATCTGATAGCTGCTGGTAATGTCCTGTAAGCCTGCCAGATGATCAGTGGCGGGACTGGTCAAAATCACCGTATTCAGTGAATGCTGCCATGATGGGAGCAGACTGGCAAGCTGTGTATCAAGCGAGGCAGCATCCAAGCCGCCATCGATGAGTGTGCTTTTACCATCGGGAGTGCGTAGTAAGATCGCTTCCCCTTGTGCGGGCTGACCACTGGGCGCGACGGCGAGAAAATCGATGCGCACATGGCTATCAGGTACGGAGGTCAAAGCAACGGTTCCTGTGACCAGTACAATTAGTAGAGCCGCGCCGCCTTGTAAAAGATACCACACATGACGTGGTAACTGTAGAGCATGTTTTGTCGGATTTTGCGATAGTGTGTTATCTGCCTGAGTAGGGAGGCGAAAAAACCAGAGCATTATGAGTGCGAACAGAGCATAGTAACCCCATGCAACTCCCATGTTAAGATTATTGACGGTTATATATGCGCCGGGTAGGTTGGCACACCAGTTGACCACAGTGATGAGATACCAAAGCAGCGGCCAGGCAATCCATCCAGCCAGAAAGGCACCGGCTGGCATGATGAGGCCGACAATACAGACCAACAGGCCAAGCACAAGGAATGTTCCTAGCAAGGGTACGGTTAGTATGTTAGCGATAGGGGCGATAAACGAGACTTGTTGAAAGTCGAGTGCGAGAATAGGTAACGTCGCCAGTTGCGCTGCCATTGTCACGGCCACAATCTCGCTAATTAAGTGGCCCAACGGAAGATGGGTGAGCGGATACAGATAGCGTTGAATGGTAGGCGTGAGCAGTACTATACCCAGCGTGCCGAGGAAAGAAAGCTGAAAACTGGCGCTCCACAATATGAAAGGGTCGAGCAAGCTGAGTAAGAGAGCGGTAAGTGCCAGGGCGGTGTAGACGTTGTAGGTGCGCTCAATGCGTGGAGCTAGCACTAGCAGGCAACCCATGATACCAGCTCGTAAAGCTGATGGCCCGCTCCCGCTCAAGAGCGTATAGGCAATGATAATGAGCAATACCAGTGTCGTTGCCAGCCAGTAGCGCCAGTCGCGTAGCCTCTGCCTCTGAGGATTGAGCGTATAACGTGTACCTGTTCTTTCATATAGCCATCGAGTACTTTGCTGCACCAACCCTGCCAGTATGGTGACTTTGAAGCCAGAGGGAGCAATAAGATGGGCTGTACCGGTCAAGTTAAAACTCGAACTAATGGCAAGCAGAGCTGGTGTGCGCAGACTGAGCAGGAGAGCTATCAGCAGTGCCGCTTCTGGTTGTGGCAAGGCGCGTTGGATAATGGTAGCAAGCTGTGTGCGCAGATGATAGAGGAAAGCGATCAATGGATTGCCACCGGAGGCAATGACACTGAGTTTAGGGAAGGCCATGCTGGCAAATATTTCCCGTTCACTATGAGGTGACGGCGGTTGTAGCGTGCCGCTAAGCTCGACCTGATCGCCATAGTTCGCACCGTAGGGGTCTTCAACCAGCGTACTATTGAGCAAAACCAGTATTTCCCCATGTGCATTACGCCACGTTGTGCCACCATCGCTGCTGATCTCCGTGACGGTGATCGTCAATTGGCGGTGACGGCGTACAACCTCTGGTTCATCGGCGACTGAACCTTGCAACGTGATGTTCTTTTGACCGACAAAGGCGCTAATAGCTTGTGGGTCGCCATAGGGAAGCGCGATGCTGTAGCGTGCCGCTCCCAGCAGAAAGCAACCTGCCAGGAGTAAGATATAGCGTTCCTGTGCAGTGTAACGAAATAACAGTGCGGCCAAAAGAGCTGTACATGCGAATACAGCAATAAAGAGAGATTTAGGGGCTGTGAGCGCGGCAGGAAAAAAAGAGGTCAGCATGATTCCGGCTAGCCATGCACCCGCCATCGCTACCAATAGGAAATCCTGTACAAAATCAATCAGCGTTATACGCCTGTTTCGTAACACTACCACGTTGCGTCCCTCGCAATCGAAACTGTAGGGGCCGGTTC
>JAJZEJ010000422.1 GCA_021828635.1 Chloroflexota bacterium | reverse complement strand
GATCGCACACGGGTGACTATCGATTTCACGCCAACGCATGAACAGTCGCACTAAAGATAGCAGAGAATTCATTATGAGAATGTGTCGTTTTCCATAGCGTTGTAGCATCAGGTCGAAAGAATCGCTAATTGCTCGCCTCGACCTGAGAAATCTTTCCTGCTCTTTTATTTCACAAAAGCTTTGATAACTTTACATATGCTGCCCCCAGGATTGTGAAGCTGGTAACGTTCTACGCTAGCAGGAATGATGATGCTCTCCGCGAAACGCAGTTCGATGGGTTCGGTATCGTCAACGAGAATGTGGCAGCGTTCCCCTTCTACCAGGTTGAGAATATGAAAACGCTCGTTTGTCACATCCGAAATTCGCCCGGTAAACTCAAAGCGGTGAATAGCGAAAAAGAGTTGCTCAATATTGCCAAGCTGATACTCTTTCCCGCCCGCTTCCGCTCGCAAGAGGACTGGCTGTGGACAGAGATGTTCCCTCACCCAGTTTGTCGTTCTCGCTGCGTCAATATTAGCAAATGCCTGTTCTAAGTGGACATGGCGTAGATTACCCGATAAATCTTTACGTAGATAATCGTAAATCTTAAACGTATAGATATACGGCGTTGCGCTAATCTCTAACACGAGGTTATTTTTGCCACTGCAATGCACAGTGCCACTAGGAATCAGGAACAGATCGTGTGGCTTGCTCGGCTCACTGTGAACGTGCGTGTTAATATCAAATGGAATAGCATCATCGCGTGCGGCCAGCGCATCCTCACGAAACTGGTCAACATCAGCCCCATCATGCAGACCGAGATACACTCGTGATCCCGGTTCGTGTGAGACAATATAATACGTTTCGTCCTGAGTAAACGGCTCTCCAAATTGTTCCCGGATATAGTCAATACGTGGGTGGACCTGACAGGACAGATTTGTGCCGCCCATTGTGTCCAGGTAGTCAAAGCGCAGAGGAAAGTAGCTTCCATACCGGGCAGCGATAGGTACGCCCAGGACAGCATCCGTTTCGGCCCAGAGGACATAATCGAAGGAACATTCGATAAACTGCTCTTCATTGCCCAGCAGCATGCCATTTTCTGGCGCGATCAGCTCAAACGACCAGGCGTAGTTTGGCTGCTCTGGTGGCAAATCAAACTGCTCTTTCATCCACTGCCCACCCCACGGGCCAGGGGCAAACCACGGTTTGACGCGAAAGGGGCGATGGGCAATTGCCCGGAGCATCTGACGAAAATCATCGCCGCGTACTACTTTTGGTTCAGCACTCTGGGTACCATCGACAAAAAAGTCCAGACGTGCCAGTTGTGTCCGCTTGATACGGTTCAACATCGGCCAATCGACGAAATAGAACCGCTTATACATGCTCCCGAAAGATTCTGGTCGATCTGCTCCCACATTGCAAATCGCCTGCTGTCCTGCCAGTTGTTGACCACGATCTTTCGGCACGTCAATATAGACATGCAATCCTTGTGATGTCACGAGCGAAGCGCCAAAGCCATAGATGACGACAAGACCTTCTTGTTCCCTCTCTTCTACCTGCGCCTGTAAACGCGCCAGTGCCTCTGGCTGCCAGAGGTCTTGTAGATCACCATGAAAGATGCGTCCAAAAACGGGATCAGAGGTCAGTGAACTTTCCAGCAAGCTTTGTATTTCAGAGGTAGGACGAAAGCACTTCTCGGTTGAAAGCCAGGTAATATCACGCCCATCCTGTTCCAACGCGGCTTGGAAGTGGTACAGAAAGTCGCTCCAGGCCAGCCCGACAAAGCCATCAAGTACAAGAATACGTGGACCTGCTAGCTGGCTTAATGCCTCAAAGAGGACGTGCGCGAGGGCGGTATGACCGATCTTGAGCGTGAGCCAGGGAAATGAATGAACCGGATGCGTGCGATAGCCAGATGAAAACGATGATTTCATAAGAACAGGTAATCTTTCCGTAAGAATAGTATGGTTAGCGCATGGACAAACACATCCATGCTTGGCAAATGGCCTGGATGATAGCGTTAATGCCATCCCAATGCCTCCACAGGCAAAGCCGCCGCCAGTGCCTGCTCTTCGCTGGTAAATCCTCGTTGACTCAGGAAACGATAGCGCAATCGTAATGGGCCGCGCTGGCTCACGGGGAAATTAGTATGCCAATAGTGATTGACTGGCATGGACGCGAGGAAACCATTCCATGACCAGGGAGCAGTTTCCCAACGGTTGTAGTTCAGTTCTTGCGTCATCACAAGCGGTGCATCCAGGGGCAACCACCAACCATGCGTACCATCCTGTCGAGTAATGCGTGCCGCACGTTGGATGGTATAATAGCTCGAACAGGTGCCTGGGAGTTGACCGCCGCTCTCGTGACTACCGGGTCGAAAAAAGCCACCGCCGGTCTCTATATCGAGCATTGCCTGTTGATCGGCAAAAGGAAAGGTGATGTATGCTGCTTCTGGTTGTTGACACCATGCTTTGTCCCAAGCGATCACCAGTTCAACCATTGGCAGGCCATGATAAAAACGCCAGGCAATTTGCACTGTTCCATAGGCGGTTGGGGCCGTGGCGAAGGTAATCTCATCAAAAATTGGGCCACTGGTGATACCCGGCTCCCCCTTAATTGCTAGCGAGGTGCGCTCGAAAACTGGCACATCGGGGTATGCTTGCTGCAATGCTTCGCTTGCCACACCTAGAGCCAGGAAACGCTGCTCATTGCCGACCGCTTTCCAGCCCCACGGATGTATGACACGCTCATGCACCAGTTGCCCAAAACTATAGGTATCCTGTCCATTCACCCATTCATGCCCACTGCCAGACTCGTAGAGACGACGTAGGCCACCAGTTTCTCCATCAATCCGCGCTTGCCAACCATCTGCTTCCACTGTCCATAGCTGCCCCTGTTGGCTCACCTGCATTTTCCCAACCACTTGCGTCTCTGGCATAGTATGCTCAATCAGTTCAAAA
>JAJZEJ010000678.1 GCA_021828635.1 Chloroflexota bacterium | reverse complement strand
GATGCTCGGTGCGTTTGAAATTTCCCGCTGTGCCGATAAATGGACGTGCAATCACACGTCCGACTGCGTGTTCTCCTGTAAGCATAGCACGCGCAATCTCACACATCTGATACAGTTCTTGCAGTGGAACCACATCTTGATGCGCGGCAAGCTGAAAGACGCTATCGGCTGAGGTGTAGACGATAGGATAACCCGTGCGCACATGTTTCTCGCCCAATTCTTTGATGATCTCGGTACCCGATGCAGCCTTATTGCCGATAACTTTGCGCCCAATAGCCTGCTCGAAAGTGGCAATTAGATCGGCTGGAAAGCCATTGGGATAGGTTGGTAGGGGATGTGAGAGAACTACACCGGTCATCTCCCAATGGCCGGTGGTGCTATCTTTGCCAGCCGCCGCCGAGGCCATGCGCCCGTAGCTACCGATGACATCGTGGCTCGGTGGCGTCCCCAGAATGGGTGTGATGTTGCCCAGGCCGAGCCTGCCCAGGTTGGGTAGCGCGAGGCCACCGATAGCCTGTGCGCAATGTTCGAGCGAACTGGCCCCATCGTCACCATAGGCGTGCGCGTCGGGATTGGCTCCCGCGCCTACGCCGTCCAGGACGACGACAATGGCCCGTGTCATCTTTGTCATTTCTGCACCTTTGCCAGTTTTATGCATGGATATGCCGGTATGCCAGTGTATGCCAATAGCGGCTCGCCGATCAATGGTAGCGCGTAATCGTAAAATGCCTGTGTCACCATTGTTTTATCGGCTGTTAGATACTCATTCGGTAGGAGACGCTGTTCATTTGCGATGTGTTCCAGTGCCACCAATCCGGTTGTGCAATGGTATTCGGGTGTTGTGTGCCGTACCAATGTCACCATTTTATCACTTTTGCCCGCTAAGAGGGCGGCAACAGCCATTTTCCCCACCAGATAGGCTTCATCTCGATCAACACTGGAGACGCTATCAGAGGCCATGCGCTGCAAATCTCCAGGCTTGTCGAAACGCGCCCGCAACTTGAGTTCGCGTTTAACTAGATCAACCAGATACTGTGCTGCACCACTGAGCAGCGGATGCTGAAAGGCATCGCTACCGGTTTGTCCAACCGCGCCCAGCGCCTGTCCCTGCTCGCCCCGAATTGTCTCAGCTGCCGCGACAACCACATAGCCGACGCGACGATAGACTTCTTCAACCTGCGCCAGAAAACGGTCAGTGACGAAGCGTTGTTCAGGAAGTAGCAGGATGTGTGGTGCATCATCCTGATCGTGTCTGCCCAGCGCCGTAGCGGCAGTGAGCCAGCCTGCATCACGTCCCATCGTTTCGATGATCTTGACGGGATAGTGCCAGGGGATGGAGAGCGTGTTCATCGTCGAGTCCATTGTGGCCTTTGCCAGAAAACGCGCCGCGCTGCCATAGCCGGGGCAATGGTCGGTATAAGGCAGGTCGTTGTCGATGGTTTTGGGAACACTGACGATGAAAAGTTCATAATGCATCTGCTGCGCCGCCAAAGCTAGACGGTGAGCGGTATCGGCGGAGTCGTTGCCACCGATGTAGACGATGTAGCGAATATCGTAACGACGGCACAGCTCGATAGCGCGTTCTACATCACCTTCATGCAACTTGTAGCGACACGTGCCAAGCGCGGCTGAGGGCGTGTGTAGCAGTTGCGACCACAGCGAGGTCGGTTGTTGGCGCAAGTCCAACAGGTTTGCTTTGAGAAAGCCTTCGATGCCGTAATGCATGCCATAAATGTCGCCAATCTGGTCAGCAGCCAGTGCCGCCTCAACCGCGCCAACCAGGCTGGCATTGATAACGGCAGTGGCCCCGCCGGATTGCCCAATTACTATATTTCTGCGTGATGTTGTTGCCAATGAAAATCACTCCCAAAAAGATGTTGTGTTTATCGTGTTGCCTTCGTTATTATAACAACGTGTATGCCTGGGCGTCGAGAGTCATGTGAGTTGCTTGCCAGCAGCATCTTTTTTCTGAGACACATGCACTGCCGAGGCTGGAAGGCGCGATTCAATGCGGAGCAGGACGAATCCAGCGATCAGTAACGGCCCGATGAGAGCAATCCACGGCCAGAGAGGGCTACGAGCATACAAGAGCGTAAATATTGTTGGCGTGGCGGCAGCGGAAATGCCCCATGAGAATTGATAGATGCCCAAATAGCGCCCGCGCAGGTGGTCAGGGCTACTTCCTGCTACCAGTGCCATTGCAGTCGGCGTCATCATCAGAGCAGCCAGCGTATCGATAGCGATAGTACCAAATAGATAGGGAACGAGCAAGAAGCGCGGCAGAAACAAAGCCAACGCCAGTAAGACATAGGCTACAGCCCGTAGCAGGCTGGCAATAGCGAGAGAGCGCGTGCGGCGATAGGCGGCCAAGAAGCGCAGCACCAGTGTTTGTGTACTAATAGTCAGTAGTGTGCCGAAGGCGTACAACGTTCCAAGCACCGCAGTTGAGATGTTTAAGCTTTCTGTCACATAGAGAGGGAAGCCGGTAGAGACCATACAAAGGTCGAGCGTGAAGATGATGTTGCATGCCACCAGCACGAGAAATGGACGATCAGCCAGGACTGCCCGATAGCCATTGCTCTCAGTTTGTGTTGCCTGTATGGATACGTGCTGTGGTGGTACTTTGTGCCAGTGTAGCAGAAGCGCCATGAGCAGAAAACTGAGTACATTTGCCAGAATGAGTACATGATAGCCGATAGTTCCGCCGAACGCGACAATAAAGCCTGCTAGCAAACCACCAGCACCTAAGCCCAGACTTTGCGTGGCTCCAATGAAGCCGTACCAGCGGTCACGCTCGTCAAGTGCCGCAACATCGGCAATCAGCGCGGTGGAAGCTGTATAGAAAATACGTGTACCGGCTGTCGTAAGCAGTGTCATAGCGAGCAGCATAGGAATAGAGTGAACGACGAGATAACCCAGGAAACCAACGGCCTGGAGCAGTTGACTTACCACAACCAGGC
>JAJZEJ010000258.1 GCA_021828635.1 Chloroflexota bacterium | reverse complement strand
AGAGACTTGCACAGCAATTGCTCTCGCTGGTGCATGACCTCAATACCGAGATCGCGCTGCTGGCCGCACGCGCCTTACGTCATATCACGCTTCCTTCAGCACTGGAAACGCTACGCTTGATGCTAGAAGAAAATGACGCGCAGGTACAACAACATGTATTAGCAGCATTGGAAGAGATGGCGCGGCGACCTCCGTTGCGTGCGCTGATCGTGCAACAAAATTTGCTCACGTACATCGTTCCCTTCTTACGCTCTGGCAACACTGAAATGCGTCGTCAAGCCTGCTACACACTGGTAGCAATTGGGGGTGAGTACGTCACTGCTGTGCTAGGTACAATCATTCTTACCGACGATCATCCGGGGTATCTGGAAGCACTTGAAAGCCTGCGCCTTTTACCAGACGCTTTGCGGGCCTCTACACGCACCAAGATTACGCGCTGGTTGCTCTATAGCCTGGAAAATCCCACCGAGGATGTACAAATTACGATCCTGGATTCGTTGACCTATCTGCTCTGGCGTGCGCGTACACAGGGACAGAAACGCATATGGCACACGTTAAGTGCCGATATTCTGGAAGATGGACGTGCTAATATACTCTTATACAGTTCCTGTTCTCTGGTACGCCAACGCGCCGTTGAAATGCTTGGCCTTCTCGATACGACACACACGCAAGTACCGTTGCTCCATATTCAGATGCGTACACTCCTCCACAATGACCCGGACGGCAATGTACGGAGTAGCGTGGCAATGATATACGGCGAAACAATGATGGCATGGGCCATACCTGATTTGATTCAGGCTCTGCTCGACGCTGATGAGCATGTCGCGGAAAGTGCCTTTACCGCATTAGAACAGCTGTTCACCCTCAATCCCTCCATCATCACTTATATCGCACGTGAGCTAAACTACTACACTATCGGTAGTGAGGCACAACAGAATAACCTGGCGCGGCAGGCTGCTAGCGTGCTAAAAAAATGGAGTCAGGCAGAACGGAACAAAAAACATTTGCACAGTCCTACAGAATTAGCTATACTAGAAGAGGAGAAGAACTGAATTTTTTGGAGTGTGCGCTACATGAATCCATCGCAACTGAGTATGGGTGTTGCTTTCGCGGCAGGATTAGCGTCTTTTTTGTCGCCATGTGTCCTGCCGCTGGTACCAATTTATCTGGCACAACTGGTTGGGCAAGGTGTCTATCAGGCGGTTCCCGATACGTATGAACCAGCGCCACGTCTCATGACATTTCTACATGCCGCTACTTTTGTGATAGGTTTTACATTGGCCTTTGTGGCTCTGGGAGCTACCGCCAGTACGCTGGGTAGTTTTCTCAGCACAAACCAGATACTCCTCCGTCAGGTCGGGGGTGTCCTCTTAGTTTTGATTGGTCTGCACCTGACCGGTATCTTGAAGATTCCTTTTCTCTACTGGCAGAAACGCTTTGCATTTCATCCCAGTCGTCCAGGCTATGCAGCTTCACTTTTGATCGGCATTATCTTTGCCATTGGCTGGACACCTTGCATCGGTGTCATACTTGGCCCTATTCTAGCACTGGCCGCGAATGCTGCCACGTTACGTCAGGGTGTATTGCTCTTGCTTGCCTACTCACTTGGTCTAGGCATACCGTTCTTGCTCTTAGGTCTGGGGGTCGATCAGGGCGGAAAGATACTCAAGTGGTTAAGGCCGCATCTGGGCAAAATTGAGATAGGGACAGGGATCGTTATGATTGTGGTTGGCTGCATGATCTTTTTCAACTTACTCACGTACCTCAACGCCTTAGGCTCTGGCTTTACACTCTAAAGATCACAAGCCAACCTTTGAACACTCTCAACAATCGTCGCATTGCATGTCTGCTCTTATCTCCATTATCAATGCTGGATCGAGGATCTGTAGCTCTCGTTGCGACATCTGGGCCATATGGGTAACAGTTACGCGCAGACGCTCTGGAGCATGCTGCACCGAACATCGCTCATGAACTAACCGCTTAATACTCATATCAACATGGAAGCGGCATTGGCAACCAGGGCAATCGATGAGATGCTGCTGCACGATAGCAATTTCCTCGCCATTGAGTTCCCGATCAAGATAGAGATGCAGACGAGCAGCAATCTCGACGCAAGCAAAACACTCCATAAAAACCTTCTCCTACATCGGTTTACACAGGCTCGTCACGTTATCTGTTCATTCTAACAAAACCAGCATTGATTTTCATCCTTGTCACGACTCACCGTACTCACAATGGGCATCCTAATCCTCTTGATAATAACAAGGGAAAACCGATGATGTAGACTTGATAATAATGAGATGGGGAAAATGATGGGCTTATCGTGCTACATCAGCCTACCCCTCGCACGTGTTATATATGCAGCCGTGAAAGCAGGTTGCACTCTCATGGTATACTGAGATTTGTAGTATAGAAGCTACCAGGACCAGGCACTGATGACAATGATACTTTCAAGCGGAAGGTATCGCACCTACAGAGAAGTCTGGTTAGAGGAGAATTACACTTCATGTCCGATCAGCCACACGTTGATAAAGCATTGCCTTCGCCTTCTATGACGGACCATACAGATCAACATCAATCTCAGGAGGTAGCCGAAGTTCCTATTGCTCCACAGACAGAGGTAACAACCTCAACAGTGAATGACGGGTTGGCAGAGGACTTTGAGGCCGGTGTGCTGGCACAACTGGATAGCCTGTATCGTACAGCTTTGCGTATGACCAATAATCCCCAGGAGGCCGAAGACCTGGTGCAGGAAACGATGCTCAAAGCGTTTCGCTTCTCCAACAGTTACCAGAGAGGTACGAATTTGCGTGCATGGCTCTTCCGCATCCTCAATACATCGGCCATCAATCGCTATCGCAAGCTGGCAACCCACCCGACAACCACCACCCTGCCGGAAGGCGAGGATTTCTACATCTACAATCGCATCCGTGATCTGAGCGGGCAGGAATTGAACATGGGAGCCGAAGAGGAGGTCATCGGCCAGTACCTGGATGAGGATGTGTATAAAGCCCTGAGCGACCTTCCCCCTAATTTTCGCATGGCAGTGATTCTGGCAGATATAGAAGGATTGTCCTATAAAGAGATCGCGGAAGCTTTGCAAATTCCTATCGGGACGGTGATGAGCCGCATCTCACGCGCCCGAAGACAACTGCAAAAATCGCTGTGGGAGTATGCAAGAGATAAGGGCTATGTAAGAGAGGTACCGCAGCAAAAGACTGCGCCGGTCGCTCAAGAACAAAGCGGCTCATAAGCCTGGGTCCACAAACTCTGTAGGCTAAACAGATTGCGCACCCCGGCCAACGACCTCGCGTGCTACCCGTGTTATGCGCACCTGCACACAACGGCGATCCATCAAGTCTATAGAGCGTGTTACCAATCCTTTCCTCTCTAGTCGCGTGATCGCTTTTGTCGCTGCCGCCGAACTGACACCCAGCTCAACAGCAATTTCCCCTACGGACCAGTGTTCACGGTGTGCTAGCAAGGTTAAGACTTCAATCTGGCGTTGTGTCACACCGATATATTCTCCACGCATTGTTGTCATGTGCTTCATCTCCTATGCATTGCGTATTCTTCGCATCTACCATAGATAAGTCATTGACACAATGACGTTTTGTCAAAGAAAGTCGGGTATCGCCGAAGATCAACACAACAAAGCTAGCTACAATGGATGTCCAAGAAGAGATTTGACGTGGGTAGGACAGGACATGATGAATCACACCCCTACGGGCGTTGAAGAGGGCATATCCAGGGCAAGCGGAACGGTAGGAACTGACAACATTGCACGCAACGTAAACATAAAAGCACTGCCTTCCCCACGTTGGCCGCGGCTCTCCACCCAGATGTGTCCTCCCATCGCTTCAACCAATTGTTTACAGATGTAGAGACCCAAGCCTGCGCCACGGACAGGACTATTCAGATCGCGCTCTAGACGCACAAAACGTTCAAATAGGCGCGATTGCTCTTCTAGCGGTATTCCCAGACCATAATCATGAATTGCAAAGACCACATATTCGCTTTGCCGATAGGCAGTAATCTCTAACGGCGTGCCTGGAGGAGAGTATTTGAGGGCATTATTGACTAGATTGAGGATTATCTGGCGCAGGCGCATTGGGTCAGCCTTGACAATCAGGTGGGCATCAATATCTATTGTTACGGTGCGTTTGCCGCTCTTCAACATGGCTCCCAGTATCTCCACCACATACTGAACCGACTCTACTAAGAACACTGACTGCATTTTTATATTTCTGGCATCGATATGTATCCGACTGGCATCCATAATATTTTCTACCATCAACACCAACTCATCGCAACCACGATGCGCCTTGAGAATAAAGTCGGAGCGGGCTTCGCTTGAGAGGGATGCACCATACTGTTCTAGTAGATCGATATACCCCTGTACAGCGGTAAGCGGCGTTCTCAATTCATGCGAAGCTGTCATAATGAACTGGTCTTTCAACATATCCAGCTCTTTCTGGCGTTCATAAGCAGCACGCAATGCCTGTGTGATACGCGCATTTTCCAGAGCTACCCCGCACTGGGCCGCAAACATAGCCAGAATGCGCATTTCCTCCCGTGAAAAGAAATGTACATGCTGGTAGTTCACCATCAACACACCCAGGTGTTCCTGCCCTGCATACAATGGCAACCAGACAAAAGAATGTTTTAGCTGCGGTGAAATGCAGGAAGGAATACATGCATCAGTGCTATGCACATTGCCTCCATCATGGAAACATGGCAACCAATCGTTTTCCTGGACAGTACATAAGATATTTCCCGATAAGAGCGGCATTCCGTCTCCTTGTGTCGCCACGAGTCGTAGCATTTCGCCCTTTTCATCAATGAGCCATAACGACACGACAGCCTCAGTGGCTTGCGCCGCCATCTGTACATAGGCTACCCCAACATCTTCTACAGAGACGATTGTCTCATTTGATAACATACCAACAGGATATAAGCGATTGAGGAGGGTAATCTGTTGTTGTGTGTTACGATAGAGGCGTGCCGTCTCTAATAAAGATGAGAAGCGTAGCAGATGCTCCATAATCACCTCAAAATCAGGGCCAGCATAGGGTTGATGGTCTCCACGTTCACCCATCACCAATACACCAATCATTTTTCCCTGCACGCGCACAGGAGCAAGTAACACCTTACTTTCATTCGCCACCGGCGTCATAGCAATATACTGATGCAAGCGTTTGGACTTCTCCTGCTCTAAGGCCAATAGTTCATACAGCAAAAGAGGCCGCCGAGCTAGAGCAATGTGCGCAATCAATGGATGCTGGAGTGAGAAGCCATTGCCATACGCCGATACATTCTCCATGCCAAATTTGCTTAACATATACTCTAATAAAGCATGACGCGCCAAATCTCCAGAATTGGTAGCTATTTCGGGGCAGATACAATAACAGCCATGTTCCTCTTCCAGCACAAAAAGGCAGATTGCTGTTGTCTCAAATGTTTGCATTAAGGTCGTCGTTATGAGCAAAGCGACTTCACGCAAGTTAAGTGTTGTGTCAGCTAAATTTCTGGCATTAGCAGTGAAGCGATGATAGCGAGTTACTTCATTAAAGAAGAGCTTATCGCTCCATAGATTTGTCAAACAAAATAATACTGGAGTTAACAGCGCAGTAAGGATTGCACATGTAATGATATATAATGTTGGGTTTACCAACCATAGGTGGGAGATAACAGTAAGAATGATATATTCCAACACACACAGGCTTATAACATTAAAAACCCATAAAGAAGCCTGTCGAATATAAACATCAAATACCAGAATCTGATAACGTAAGATCGAGTAGCCCAGTGAAAGTGGAAAAACAATAAATGAGAGTGTACTTAGTTGTGGATTGACGACAGGAAGCGTAAGAGATGTTAGCAAAGCTGGAAAGATAGTTAAAAACAATACAGGGATAATAGCTACAAGGGTACCACCAATAAATATACTGGATTGTTGACGCGCCCGTGGCGATGGAGACCTGACATAAGTAAAAACAGCAATAAAAATGGCGCTAGCCAGACCAATACCAGCATAAGAATAGGTCACAGTTGATAGCCATGTGGCTTGCTCTCGTGCCAGGAAAAAAAAGTAGAGAAACAATATCACCAGAACTAAAGAACAGCATACTAGAACAAAGGCATACACAGGAACATACCAAAACTTTCCTTTAAGCCAACATGATGGAACAATATTGCCCTGTACTAATTTCTGCCATAAAAGTTCAAAATAATTTCTCGGAAATGAGCATAATAGAGTGAACAAAGTAGGAATAGCCAATATGGTTGCTATATTCCCTAACATAATTAATAACGTATCACCAACAACGGCCCCGGTTTGCACGTTAAATACAAACATCATCATACAACAAAAGCTATAAAGCAAATTTGCTGCAAGGCGGTCACGAGCATAATACAAAACGAGTGAGCCGACAACGAGAAACATGAGCGCCATCAAAAGAGAACCACTAAAATGTAGCCAGACGGCAGAGGAGGCTTTTACATAAGAATAGGTTTCGCTAGCATCTATAACCACGAGTAAGCAGAAAATCAGACTCACGCTTATAATAGTGAATAACCGTCTGGTGCGTGTAGACACACCAAAAAGATGTTTCAAACATCCACGCACTATCTTTCAGTATAAAGGCTGGTTCAGCTACGATAAGCCTAATAGCAAAGGCAGGAGTGGAGGAATCGGTCGTAGCAATGCAATTTTTTGCAAACATTCTTTAGCCCGTTCACGGTACAGTAAGCCAATGCCCCAGGTAGACAGGATGCCTTGATTTAATGCTGAGCGGTACGCCGCCGTCTCAAGATTTCTCAAGCTTTGTTCAGTCTCCTTAGCAGCAAGCACCAAAGGCATAGTTTTCTTGTCGCGCCGTACATCCGTCTTGCTAGAGAACACTGTCGTTCTGCTCTGCTCCCCTATCTCTAGTGTAACACATGGCTCATAGACGGTCGGGGTTTGCAAAATATCATACAGATCATGGCTATCATTATCTAACTGATGCGCAATACCAAGTAGCAAGCCTAGCTCAGAGAAAAGCGTCAGGCACGCTTCATCGGCCTCAGCTACGATAGCACCCAACTGACAAGCTAGGCGCATTAAAGCTCCTGCTTTCCCTGTTGCAATCTCTAGGCATTCCTCCAGGCTTAATTCATCAACAGAACGCTGCTCAGCCAACAAATCACGATGTTGTCCACTCGTGGCTTCTATCATTGCCACCTGCAAGGCTGTCTGTAAAGACTGCATAACAACCGACTCTACACCCATATGTTGCAAGCCCAGCAAAAAATACTGTGTACAGGCAAGTAAAGCTGTAGCAACATTCAATGTACGGGGTATACCTAAAATACTTACGATAGCAGTTTGATCTTCGTCTTCAACATCGTCCAGGAGGTCAAGTGCGCAAATAAAACATTCCAAAGCAACTGCAACATTGCTTGCTATTGGCTGTTGTATATCGGGTTGCACGCACAAAGCCACCAAAAAAGCTAGTAACGCCCATGAACCGGCGGGTGGAGAATGGGGAGAAACCTCTTCTGTATTGCCAGCACTCGCACTATAGAGCATTTTTCCGGGTTGTTGCAAGGCTAATACAACATCCGCTCTGAGCAAGGGATGCATATTTGCTAAGCACGTATAGAGCCGCTCACACAGAAGATTCTGGTGAGCGGCGAACGAGTCATTCGATAGTCTAGACATATCCTTCCCATCCGGCGAAATGTTCTATAACCACCAACCGGAGAGCAAGGGATTTGCTTGCCGCTCAAAATCCAGGTGAGGGACAAGGCGCATAATGATGGCCGTCACACGAGGCGAGAAGCCTTCGCGTGCCATCACTTGCTCCGGTACCTCAAACACTTCTCTACGTAAACTTTCATCCAGGGAGACACGATGGACAAAATCCAGAATCTGCTGCTCTTCCATCAGGTACCAACCTTTCTAGCATTCTCTGGTACAAGATTAACATCCATTGCCAGGATGACAAAATAAGTACCAGAGGTAAACAACCACCCATGCACAAGAATACACATTACCAGATGGCACTACAAAATCTTTGCGGCTTAACGGTAATAATAGTACCTGAAAATCACGCAAAATGCAAGAGTTTATCGTGCCATATTGCAGCAAAGATCAGCAATTGGGTAAATGGGCAAGCCATTTTCTGCCGATGATTGACGAATAGCAATATTGCCTGTAGAATCGAGAAGAGAATAGAGGAAGGCACGATCATGATCAATACATCTAGTTGGTTAGGCGAAGACGATGAAGTACTATCTGTCTCATCTACACATGACCCACTGGGCATCTTACAGAGTACACGCCGCGTGGTTGAGCAGGGTGAGCAGGTCTGGATTAATCTGGAGCAGGTAGAAACTTTGAGCCAGCATTGGCTACAGACCGGCGCACTCAAGGCCGCTATGTTACCATCTCCCTGGGATACACACTATCACTTCCAAGATAGTAGCGAACGTAGCGTCAATTGGATACTCGTGCTGGATACCTTGAACTTTTGCTTCTGGGGTGAGAAGAATCAATCCCGTTGGCTTGTCGAGTACGAAGGCGAAACGCTCAACGGCTACTTGGCCGAGGCTGCTGCACTCAAACGCGCGGTTGAAGAGGGCATACCGCTCTGGGATGCCTCATTTCTTCGTACCATGCCAGAGGATACGCTAGCCACTATTTTGCGTGGCACCTCGCCATCGATACCTATTCCTTTATTCGAGCAGCGCGTACAACATATCCGTGAAGTAGGACAGGTGCTACTCGCGCAATTTGACGGGCAATTTAGCCACGCTATCGAGCAGGCGCAATTTGACGCCCTCCAACTGGTGGCACTGCTTGTCGAGCATTTCACATCTTTTCAGGACCGTACCGTCTATCGCAATCACGAGGTTCGTTTCTTCAAACGCGCTCAGATTTGTGTTGTTGATCTTTACAATGCCTTCCAGGGTCAACAGTGGGGTCGTTTGCACCATCTTAACCTCTTGACCTGTTTTGCTGATTATAAATTGCCGCAGGTACTGCGTCATTACTCTGTAATCGAGTATGCGCCAGCACTCGCGCAACGTGTTGATAGACAGGAAGATATCCAGGCGGGAAGCGAGGAGGAAATTGAGATACGAGCGGCAACGATCTGGGCTTGCGAGCTGCTACAACGCGCCTTACACAAACATGGCACTGGTGTGACAGCCGCCGGCATTGATCAACTGCTCTGGCTTACCGGTCAGGAAGCTACCAAGATGCGTCCGTATCATCGCACGCGCACCATCTATTACTAATCCTAATCGTTCTATTGTATTTTCACGCTCATACTCATGCTAAACATAAAGAATATATCATGCAACTTGACACATTACTAAATGCTCTGGAGCGATCTCCAAAGCATTTCTATCAAATGCTCGTTTCAGCAAACCAGGTTGAGATCAGTGGGCTGACCTATGATTCGCGTAAGGTTACGGTCGGCAATCTCTTCTTTGCCATGTCCGGCACGCATACCGATGGTCGCCGTTTTCTCCGTGAAGCATCTCACAAGGGTGCGCTACTGGCTATCGGTGAGGCTCTTGAAGATACAGAAAACCTACCTCTGCCGTATGTTGAAGTTGAGGATGTACGCGCCGCACTGGCTGATCTCTCCTGCGCCTTCTACGGCTATCCGGCTCAACAACTCTGCACCATCGGCGTCACGGGTACCGACGGCAAAACCACGACCAGCAACCTGATTAGCCTGATTCTGGAAGCTGCCGGAAAGCGTACTGGACTGATGACGACGGCCAACTTCCGTATGAGTGGACAGGAATGGGAGAATGCCACACGCCAGAGTACCCTGGAAGCCTTAGAGATACAGCAATTCTTGCGCCGTATACTTGATGAACAGGTCACACACGCAGTCATCGAATCCACTTCGCATGGCCTCGAACTCAAACGAGTGCGTGGGTGCGCCTTCGATGTCGGCGTCGTCACAAATATCACACATGAACATCTGGATTTTCACAAAACACTTGAGGCATATCGGCGAGCCAAAGCACGCCTGTTCGAGATGCTTGAGCCAGAACGCGATAAGGGACTGGATAGCCGAAGTGTCGCCATTCTCAACCGCGACGATAGCAGTTACAGCTATCTCAAACCTTTTTGCCGTGTCCCCATTCTCGACTATGGCCTCGATTCAGCCGCTACGGTACGCGCCGTTGATCTACAATTACAGCCAACACATACCCGTTTTCGTGTCATTTTGCCGGATGCGGAGTATACTATTGAGACCCGTCTGGTTGGACAATTCAACGTCAGTAACGCGCTCGCGGCTATCGCAACGGCCTATAGCCAGGGCATTCCCATTGCCACCATTGCCCATGCACTAGCCGATGTCAAAGGGGTCACGGGGCGTATGGAGCGCATCGATGAAGGGCAGCCCTTCACTGTCATTGTTGACTACGCCCATACGGCGGATAGTTTGAGTAAAGTTCTGGCCACCTTGCGTCCAGTCACACCAGGGCGGCTGATTGTTGTTTTTGGCTCTGCTGGTGAACGGGACCGACAAAAACGTCCTGTAATGGGACAAATAGCTGCCCAAATGGCAGACTTTTTCGTTATTACAGATGAGGATCCGCGCGAAGAAAATCGGGAACAGATTTTACAAGAGATCGCGACCGGTGCTGAAGAGGTGGGGAAGCGCAAGGGCCAGGATTTCCTGTGTATCGCGGATCGCACTGAGGCTATTGGCTCTGCTATCGCTTACGCCAGAAGTGGTGATACTATTCTTCTGGCAGGCAAGGGGCATGAACAAAGCATCATCATGGGGCGTGAGAAGCTACCCTGGGATGATCGGCGCGTCGCACGCGAACAAATTCATAAAATCTTATTGTTCTAACGTCTTTCTATTAAAACCATACTGTTTGTCGCTCTGTCTATAGCTACTGCATTTCAACTTTGAGGTGCCAGTACCAATAACGCGGCCTGGGAGAGCTTATGATGCTTCTTTTCTGGTTACTATTACTGTTTGTTGCCTGCACACTTATGAGCCTTGTCTTTTGCGGCATTGCCAGGCTCTTCTTTCCCAAGTTCCGTAGTGGGGAACACAAACCGGGAACCCACCGCTCTGACGAGATGGTCGGCACCCGTGAATTGAAATCGATAGAATTGCCGCTCGTCGGCGGCCCTGCTTTTACGCTTGCAATTGTGTGTGCGGGATTATTGGCTGGCTATCTCCTCCATTTTCAAACCGATCAATGGACACTGCTGTTTCTAGGACTCGGTACAACCATTGGCTATATGCTGGTTGGCTTCGTTGATGACTGGCGAAAAGTCCATAGTAAAGAGGGACTTTCAGAAAAAACAAAATTCGCGGGTGTCTTTCTCGTCTCCATTGCGGCCGCAGCACTTTATTTCTTCCTTCTCTCCAGTGGACGTGAATCCTATAGTCCCTATAAAGACCTGCCCTTAATCAGCTCTCTACTCTGCCAACATCACACAATAGCCCCAACATGTGAGGTAACATCCGGTGTGCCTTATTGGGGCTGGCTCGTTTTTTTGATGCTCCTCACTGGTGCTACCGGTAGCGCAACATCGCTTTCTGTCGATTTTAGCGATGGTCTGGATGGGTTAGCTGGTGGCCTAGTCTTCAGTGCCGCACTAGCCTTTGCGATTATCGTCACCGGCATTGTAAACAAAGCTAACCCCGGTGGAGTTGTGCTGGAAGTGATGTCCCTGTTATGCGCTGCTGGCGTTCTCGGCTATCTACCCTGGAACTGGCCTTCGGGCTGGGCCGCACGACGTGGTAGCACCCGACGCCGCGCAAAAATCATTATGGGCGATAGTGGTGCGCTGGCATTAGGTGGCATGCTCGCCATGATAGCGATCTTCTCACGCCAGGAAATTCTGTTGTTCATGGTTGGTGGCGCGTTCGTGCTGGAGGGACTTTCAGCTCTGGTGCAGAGCCGCCTCATGACCCCTTTCTTCCGTCGTCGCCTACAAATGTTGCGCTTCACCGATACCAAAACCTTTGTGCCACATACAGAATTTCCCTTGCCTTTCCTGGCAACACCACTTCACTGCCATTTCGACTTGCTCGGCTGGGACCGTCGCCGTCTGGTTTATGGAGCCTGGGCGCTAGGAGCCTGTTTTGCCTTGCTCGGTGTCACAATTAGCATCGTACCGCTCGCCTGGGAACGCTACCTGGGCCGCATTATCGTCTTAATTCTCGCCTGGATTATCTGGTCTAGCGGCTCGTGGTCAAAACGCTATTTTATTGGCACCTACCCATTCACACCAACACGCCGTCGTCGTCGCCTGACACTTTACTATGGCTACCCCTATACCGTCATGGGCATTAATCTTTTCCATCGTGTGGAGATTACAGCCGCGAATGAAGAGATCATCGAGACGCCCGCAGAGGAATGGGGTCTGTACCAACGGATGAATATCTGTGACGCACGCGCCATGCTCGGCCTCTATTGTTACCGCGCCGGCTATTTCCCTGCCGCGCTGGCACAATGGACCCGCATTCCTGAAAAGAACCGCGCTTTGCGTCCGCTGATTGCCAGCTTACTGGCCGAAGTTGAAGCGCGTATGGCTCTGGAAAAACAAGAAACACAGCCAATGCGCCGCGATCAGATTTTGCGCGAGCAACCGCCAAT
>JAJZEJ010000037.1 GCA_021828635.1 Chloroflexota bacterium | reverse complement strand
CGTCTCGGGCAGCGCCGATCTCCACGGATCGACTCTCAACTACATCAATTCCTCGAAAGACTTCGGCCCGAAGAATTGGGCGGGCCGCAACCTGCACTTTGGCATCCGCGAACACGGCATGGGCGGCATCTTGAACGGCATGGCGCTTTATGGGGGTCTCATTCCATACGGTGCTACATTCTTGATCTTCTCCGACTACATGCGTCCGCCTATTCGTCTGGCTTCACTCATGCATATCAAGACGCTCTACGTCTATACGCACGATAGCATTGGCCTGGGTGAGGATGGTCCGACGCATCAGCCGGTCGAGCAGCTCGCCCTTTTACGTGCTATCCCTGGCATGACCGTCGTGCGTCCGGGCGACGCAAACGAGGTCGGCGCGGCATGGCGTGTAGCTATCCAACATCAGGGGCCGCTCGCTCTGATATTGACACGCCAGGCATTGCCCACGCTAGATCGCACACAGATGGCGAGTGCGAGCAATCTGGTCAAAGGAGCCTATGTGCTATCAGATAGTGAGCAGACACCACAGCTTATCCTGATTGCCACTGGCTCAGAAGTCTCGCTAGCTGTAGATGCAGCAACCCAACTGCGCCAAGAAGGTATTGCCGTTCGTGTAGTAAGTATGCCAAGCTGGGAATTGTTTGAAGCACAGAGCGCGGAGTATAAAGAGGCAGTCTTACCAACCAATGTCCGCGCCCGTATCGCCATCGAGGCCGCCTCACCGATGGGCTGGGACCGCTACGTTGGCCCGCATGGCGACACCGTTACGCTGAACCACTTCGGCGCATCAGCCCCGGCCAAGATCATCTTCCAACAGTTTGGTTTTACTGTTGACAATATTGTTGAGAAGGCAAAACATTTATTATAACTATTCTGAATTTGTAGAGGCGTGATAAATCACGCCCCTACAACTACACACACACTAAGCAGGGGCAAGGAGAAAGAAACGTATGAACTCATTGCAGCAACTCGCCACCGTTGGGCAGAGCGTCTGGTACGACAACATTGATCGCTCACAACTCCAATCTGGACAGTTTAAGCGCATGCTGACAGAAGATGGCGTCGTCGGCGTCACAGCCAACCCAACCATCTTTGAGAAGTCTATTAGTGCTGGTCATGCCTATGATGAGCAGATGCACCAGCTCATTCAGGCAGGCAAAAACACCAGCGACATCTACGAGGCTCTGGTTATCCAGGATATTCGCACCGTGGCCGATACATTGCGTCCAATTTATGAGGCAACTGAGAGTCATGATGGCTATGTGAGCTTGGAGGTCTCTCCTGATCTGGCGAACGATACCGATGGCACCATCAGCGAGGCGCGGCGCTTTTGGCAGATGGTAGATCGCCCCAACCTGATGATTAAGATTCCGGCCACACCGGCTGGCATTCCGGCCATCAGGCAAGCCATCAGTGAAGGCATCAACGTCAATGTGACGCTGATCTTCTCGCTGGACAGCTATCGTGCTGTCGTCGATGCCTACCTGAACGGCCTTGAGAGCCGCAACAGCGAGGGCAAAGACATTGATCGCATAGCCTCGGTTGCCAGTTTCTTCGTCAGCCGTGTTGACACGCTGGTCGATAAACTGCTGGACAACAAGATCAAAGCTAGCAGCAACGCTGATGAGCAGCAGCATCTCAAAGCATTAGAGGGCAAAGCCGCAATCGCCAATGCCCGTCTGGCCTATCAGGAGTTCAAGCGCATTTTCAACTCACCGCGCTTCGAGTCTCTCAAACACGCAGGCGCACATGTGCAACGCCCATTGTGGGCCAGCACCAGCACCAAAAATCCGGCCTACCGCGATGTACTCTATGCCGAGGAACTGATCGGACCCGATACCGTCGATACGATGCCATTGGAGACCATTGAGAACTTCCGCGATCATGGTAAGGTTGCTAATACTCTTGAGAACGACATCGAGGGTGCGCACAAAGCCCTGGAAGAGTTGGAGAAGGTCGGCATCAGTTATGCCCAGGTGACACAACAGTTGCAGGACGAGGGCGTGCAGAAGTTCGCCGATTCCTTCCATCAGTTGTTCGCGGGTATCAAGAACAAGCAAGAGGCCATTAAGCAGGGACAGGTTGCACATTAGGCGCTACTATGTCCCACAGTAAAGATAGGCATGACCCACAATGTGTGTCATGCCTATCATACGTAGGGACCGCTTCATCGCGTCCGCTGGCCGATGTATCGTGTCCATTATCCGATGTATTGTGTCCGTTGGCCGCTTCACCGCGTCTCTATGCGGCCTCATCATTGACAAACCGCATACAATGAGGAAGAAGACGTACAAATCAGTTTAATAGCAGAAACACGAGGAGAGGTATTATGCCTCAACGTAGTGCTGTTGAAGCACCCAATCCCTTGCGTGAGGGAATACGTATCAAGCAGAGTCCAGAGCCGTGTGTAATGGTCATTTTCGGTGCCACCGGCGACCTGACTCACCGTAAATTACTGCCCGCGCTCTACAATTTGGCACTTGAGCATCCATTGCCCGCCGGTTTCTCAGTCGTCGGCTTCGCGCGTCGCCCCTATAGCGATGAGTCATTCCGCCAACAAGCATTAGACTCTATTAATGAGTTTTCTCGTCAAAAGCCGGTTAATCCACAGGTGTGGGAGAGTTTCGCCTCTGGCATCTATTACCTGCAATCTACCTTTACCGACCCCCAGGGCTATGAGAAACTCGGCGAACTGTTGAACAAGCTTGATCAGGAGCGTGGTACCGGCGGCAATCGCATCTTCTACCTGTCTATACCACCAAGCCAGTACCCTGAAATCATTCAACATCTCGGCGCTGCTGGCCTAAATCGCAACCGCAAGGGTTGGACGCGCATCATCATCGAAAAACCTTTCGGACATGACCTGGCTTCCGCACGCGAACTCAACCGTCAGGTAGCGAAGGTCTTCCGAGAAGAGCAGGTCTACCGCATTGACCACTATCTGGGCAAAGAGACAGTA
>JAJZEJ010000509.1 GCA_021828635.1 Chloroflexota bacterium | reverse complement strand
TCACTGCTCCACGCTGGCAAACGCCGCTCCAGCGTATCGCGGGCATTGGAGCCGCTCTACTTTTCCTCGTCATGCTCTATGCGATCAGTATCACTCATATCTGGTGGCAATTCATTCTTCTCTGCATTGGCACCTATATTCTGTTGCTTTTCCTATTGCGTTATTTGCGCCACTTCATACCTCGCCTCTATGTACGCAGGCAAATTTATTACTACCTGAGTAATATAACAATCTTTGCCATTATCATGGTACTCATCCTCGGCTTTTTTAGCTTTGCACACTTCTCGCAGCTCTTCGCCACGCTGCTACCAGGCACAAATACAACATTAACTATTACCTTACTAACCATCTTTCTGTCGCAGGGACTGCACACCCGTACCTGCATTGCGCTCTGGAGCAGCACTACCATTCTGCTTGTGCTGGTGGCACTACCTTTTCAGACAGTTACGTTCTCAACACTCCTGATCGCTACGCTCGCTATCTTGCTAGCTCTCATGGCTGTCCTGCTTGGACGTATTAGTCTGTTGGCTTAATACTGCTTCCTGAGCAGTCGATGTTGTATAATCCAGCAGAATGAAAATTTGAGGAGTAGAAGTTTTTTATATGCTACGAGGTAATATACACATTATGCAAGAAAAACATACTCACAATCATATGTACCCGACGAAAGAGAGCGAATCGCTACTCATGGCTATACAGCATGAGGGCTGTCCTATCTGCCAGGTGATGATCGAAGTTATGGAGCAATCAATGGATACCTGGCAGTATGAAGGGTTCACGGATGTTACAGCACGGTATGACATGATTCGTTCCCGTGGCTTCTGCCCGTTGCATACCTGGCAACTTGCGCAGCATAATACCAGTTTTCAGCTTGGCCTCGTCTATCAAGATATTCTTAGCGATGTACTGGAGAGTTCAGACCTCACCACAGCTACGCACCCCAAACCGCGTATTAGCTGGCTCACCCGCCTCAAACACTTTTTCCAGCCGCCTGCGGTCTCGCAACTCGTGAGCCGTGAACAGCTCTACGCGCATTGTCCCTTCTGCCGCACACGTGCCAATGCGGAGCAGCGCATTATAGAAACATTTCTCATGTTGCTCTCAGATGAGCAAACTCAACGACAACTCAGTCAGTCAACAGGGCTGTGTCGTCTGCACTTCCTGCGCACGCTCGAACTGGTTCAGGTGAAAGGGCTGGCGCAACACGACATACTTATACAATGTCAACGCGCCTGTATGCAGCGTTTGCGGCAAGAATTGCAGGAACAGATTCGTAAGTCCGACTATCATGCCAGCAATGAACCACATGGCGAGGAGATGACTGCGTGGCGACGCGCCGCCAAATGGAGTGCTGGCAACAACGGCGTCTATTAAAACTTATAACGCAACAGCAGATGACTATTAGCCTGCTTCACGCTCAACAGTGTGGCCCAGGGAGCATCTTTTGGCTGGAAGGCATGGCCCTCGACCAATCCAAGACGTTGCACGCTCTCGTCGCGCCCGGCCAGTTGTGGAGCGAAGGTGAGGAAGAGTTCATCAAGCAGATGCCCCGCCAGAAACGAGGCCAGGAGCGTCGGGCCACCTTCATACAGAGCCGTGCGTACTCCATACTCGCGTGCCAGCAAGCGCAACGTCTCCTGTGGCGAAACATTGCCATCTGCGCTCTCTACTACGCGCACATCGGTTGATACTGGGACTTGCTGTTGCGCAAGATGCTGATAACCCTTCTCTGTCGTAGCAATCACAACACGCAGATCAGTCGTATGAAACGTCGGCTCGCTCAGGTCTAACTGACCACTGGCACTCATCACTACGCTGATCGGCAAATCTCTCTGCTTACCAAGTAGCACACGCAAAGCGGTATATTCTTCTGTTAGTTCAGGAAAGATGAATGAGGGAATACGGACATGGCCGCCATCTTCACGTAGCGAACTGGAACCAAAGATTACTGCGTCGGCCTCGGCCCGCAAAATGCCCATCACCATCTGGTCTTGCTTGTTATCCCCACTAATCACTCCGCCACCATTCTGACCAGGAGCATTGTACGAGACAATGCCATCAATCGTCTCCACAAGATTGGCAAAGACATAGGGACGTTCATTCTGTGCGCCCTGTGGTATCACCAATCCGCCGTCATATAGCTTTGCCAGGGATGCAGGAAGTGTTTGCGCAGGTGCAGCCTCGCGCTCATACAAGGTAATAATTGGTTCCATGCTGGTTCTCACTCACAATCTATACCTTACCAATGTTGATCTGAAATCGTAGTATTTTACTCACTACTCAACTCCAGCACTTCATCACCGACATGCATCGTCGCTGTCCAGGTAACTTTGATAGCATCTTTTACACTTTGATGCGCGGGACAGCCCTCTGGATGCACATGCAATGCACGGATCGTGGCCTCGCGTGTATCAGGGGGAATGGTGAGCGTATAGTGAACGGCGATAGCTTCGATGCGAATAGTTTTGCCAATACCAACAATGCGTCCATCGACATCAGCAGTATAGTTCTGGCGATCATAACGAATCTTGCGCCCTGACAGAGCGCCGGCAAGCGTGCCGTACATTCAGCCAGCCACGGCGGCAACGATATGGTCAAGCGTTGAGGCGATGGGTGACCCTTCTTTCGCGCCATAATATTCGCGCAATTTGCCCTGCACGCCATAGACGACCGGCTCTGGCACGTCGCCAAGATAGGCGTTGCGATAGCCATCTTTATAGACAAGATGGGCATGTGAGATGTACTCGAACGGTTCTGCCACGATATTCTCCTCTTCATCAAGTCGAATGCAATAGCATCTACAGCGAGTATATCATATCACAGCCTATGATCGCCTGATACCCACGAGGGATGTCACTACATGTAACAAGTTTTTGTGGCGCGAGTCTTACATGTAGTGACATCCCTCGTGGGTGTCAGCTCACTTTAGCGGCTCAGGCTTAACGGTTTGTCCATCAACGCATGG
>JAJZEJ010000261.1 GCA_021828635.1 Chloroflexota bacterium | reverse complement strand
CGAAGCCAGCCAGCAGCCAGCTTATCCCTTTGACCAGGCACAGGACACCATCCAACTCATGAATACCTACGCCGATGGCAGTTCACAGCGTTCCAACGCGCTCATGCTGGCACTGGCGCTTCCTGGCGAACTGACAGTCTGGATGCTGCATCAATCAGCTATTTTGGGTGATGCAGCACAGCCCACGTACCCAATAGCGGCGATTAGCGATATCGGTCTATTACAACCCGGTCAGGCACTGACGCTGAATGCGAAGGCCACATGGCAACCTGCCAGCGATTCTTCGACCGCACACTACACCTGGGATTTTGGCGATGGCACGCAGGCTAGCGGCATCAGCGTTAGTCACACCTACGTCCAGCCTGGAAACTATACGCTCACGCTGAACGTGAGTGCATCGTCAGGACAAAGCAAGATACAAAAGATACTCACCGTGACAGATAAAACGACGACTTATGCGAACCCATATATTAGCTATCCATCGAATGGGATACCGCCGGTGAATCCGCGCATCACGTATCCCACACCCAATAACACACTTTCAGATAGTATTCTCAGCAACATGGCCGTGGGGAGTGCCGAAAAGATCGTGGGCGCAACAAACACAACAGGGGATACAGCGGCGGTACCAACAGTCTCATCCCACAGTATGATATTACCGATTACAATAGTGGGAGGACTCCTTCTAATAGTGGCTATCGCGCTTTTTGTGATCGTGGTAAGGCGTAGACGGCCAAGCGGTGAGAGCGAGTGAACAGTATAAATGACAATTCTGGCAATTACGCTGTTGTACGCATAGCGATAAAATAGCTGTGTTGCGTATCAAGTTTAGTTGCCGCAGGGCTAAAAAAATTGTCATAATATAGGTGTGTTATTTCATCAGGCATCACTACATGGGAGCATCGGGAGATCGCATACATGGTACGCCCAATTTATGTCATTGGACATAAACATTCAGATATGGATTCGGTAGCTTCGGCCTATGCCTATACTCGCCTCTTGCAAATGCAAGGCGAGGAAGAGGTTATCGCGGCACGCAATGGGCCGCTCAAGCCAGAAGTGCAGTTTGCGCTCGAACGCTATCAGGTTGAGCCGCCAGAAGCAATCGACGATGTGTATTTGCAGGTACGCGATGTCATGCGGCGTGGCGTCATCTGTGCGCACCTCGACCAGCCGCTCCTGGAAGCGGGACAGCTTTTGCAAGAACATAACCGGCGTTCAATGCCGGTTGTTGATGCCGATGATAAAGTGCATGGTATCATCGCAGACGAAGATTTCGCCAAGCTTTTCTTTAATGACCTCGATCCGCGCTCGGTGAACCGCATTCCGCTCAACCGCGATAACGTAGTGCGTGTTCTCAGAGGGCGTGTGCTGGTTGAGGGACACCGTGCGTTGGGTAATCGCGTGCTAGTGGGCGCGATGCAAGCCGAGACAATGGCCGACTATATCGAGCCGGGCTGCCTGGTCGTATTAGGCGACCGCGAGGATGCACAGCTGAAAGCCATCGAACGTGGTGCCGCAGTGTTGGTCATCACGGGCGATCTACTCGTTTCAGAGCGCACCCTCAATGCCGCGCGTAAGCAGGGCGTGATGGTTATCAGCACCGCGCACCATACATTTACTACCGTGCGCCTGATTAATCTGAGCATCAGTGTCCAGGACATCATGAGCCACACTTTCGACTCTTGCCATCCCGAAGATCAGGTCAGCGAGATTCAAGCGACGCTGGCACGACGGCGTTCACTACCCGTTGTGGATAACGAGAGCCGCCTGGTGGGCTACGTCTCACGTACTGACCTGCTCAATGCGCGTCCCAAGCGCATCGTGCTGGTAGACCATAACGAACGTTCGCAAGCAGTCGATGGCATTGAAGAGGCTGAGTTGCTGGGCGTGATCGATCATCATCGTATCGCCGATGTTCACACCAATAAACCCATTCTGTTTCGAGCCGAACCAGTTGGTTGCACCGGCACGATTATCGCCAGCCTCTACCACGAAGCTGGCCTCGCTATTCCACGCGACGTTGCTGGTCTCATGCTAGCTGGACTGCTCTATGATACACTTATCCTACGCTCGCCAACCTGCACACCACGCGACGAAAAGGTCGCGGCTGAACTGGCGCAGATTACCGGCGAAAATATTGAGCAGTATGGGCAGGAGTTGTTCGCAACTACCGCCGCTGATCTGGCAGAAAAACCAGCCGATGAGTTGCTGACCGCCGACTTCAAAGAGTTCGTCGTCAAAGATATACGCTTCGCCATCGGCACTGTCGAGACAGCCAGTCCCGCTACAGTTGAGAAACGGCGTACTGAACTGCTGGATACCATGAAACACATGGCGCAGGAGCATACCTACGCAGCGTTTCTGTTCATGATCGTCGATATCATCAATATGAACTGTCATCTCCTGATCTATGGCGGTGAGAGAGCAGTGGCAGAGGTACTCCACGTTCCACTTGAAGCCGATAGGCATTCAGTGAATGTAGAAGGGTTGGTTTCACGCAAAAAACAACTTGTGCCAATATTGCCAAATATACAGGCAGCTATCGCTGAAAAAGGTTAACGGATGTAACATCTGTACAGCACATTTGTTCGGTTTAAGACGCATGTGTATGAACCGACGTGTGAAAGCCGTTACATCTACTTGTCACGGTACCGGCACTGTGTTAGACTATGCTACAACTCAGATACCCCTTGTAGAGGCAACCGCACCCTGCTTCCCACACTCTTGTTTCCGTAGGGATGCCGGTTTCCTCTCTCGTGGAAAAGTCACAACGTTTGTGGCAGTCAACGTTGACGCACATTTATCTTTTCTAGCCAAAGGAGGGCGTTTTCTATCGTGAATAGCTATATATGGGTTCCCATTGTGATCGGAATCCTCGCCATCGGATTTGCCGCCTATCTGGCGCGGTACGTCTTGAGCAAGGACACAGGCACTCCTGAAATGCAAAAAGTATCGAACGCTATTT
>JAJZEJ010000052.1 GCA_021828635.1 Chloroflexota bacterium | reverse complement strand
ATGACTTGCAGTTCGGGCGAAGACTGGACGTGGAACCAGAAAGCTTTGAGGCTCTGCACAACCATTGCCTGTGGCTGTCTATCAGAGGGAATAGCGGCCTGCACGATTTCTCTAGTGGTTTGCATCATCATTTGTAGCACAGCGAAGAGCAGGTCATCCTTACTGCCAAAATAGTAGCGTAATGTAGCCTGATTGACGCCTGCTTCAGCCGCGATTTTGCGTGTTGTGGTGGCAGTTAAGCCATCGCGTGCGAGAACGCGAATGGTGGCGGCCAGTATATCAGCCCGGCGATCTATCGCGTTAGACGATTTTGCCATCATTCTTACCTCACTGGGAACAATAGTTATTCAAGCGATTGAATAAAGTATACCGGTGAGTAAAGTGGCTGTCAAGGTTTTTGCAATTTGTAGAGCCTACCTGATGAGGTTTATTCTTGTCACCTGTAGAAGGTATCAATGAACATAGGCTCGTGTATGGAGCTATGTTCATTGATAGTTTAAGAGGGTAGGGTATTAGTGTTTGATTTCTGGCCCTAAGAAGGTATTGAATTCCGGGTTGGCGACACGGCGCATCGTCTCCTCTTCGCGTGTCCAGATGCTATAAGCTGCCTCAGCCACTTTCTCGGCGCACTCATCGGGGATATGCAGGATGCCGTTGGCGTCACCGTGCAGCAGGTCGCCGGGGCGCACACGCATACCGGAGATCGTCACCTCGTCACCAACGCTGACGCAGAGCGGGTTGCCGTGTGAGACGACCAGTCCGGCACAAAAATATTGAAAATTGCCTAGCGCGTGTACCTCTTTGACATCACGCAGACCACCATCAGTCAGGATGCCAATAGCGCCGAGGCGTTTCATCGTCGTTGACATGACTTCGCCTGCATGACACGAGTGCAGGCGATCATTGCCAACATCCTGCATTACCACGATAGCCGGTTTAGGTGCATTGACTAGTATCTCATAAAGTTTATTGAAACCGATCCCCTGACGCCCCTCGGTTGTGCTATCGACTGTGCAGGTCACAGCGTAGCCAACCATTGGTGGCAGATCAGGGAAGATGCAACGAATATCGTAGCCCGTGTAGCCTGAGACGCGCGGACGGATTTGAAAGGTTTCGACGGCGTTGGAAATCGTGGGACTGTCGATGCGACGCAGGGCGCTGAGCTGTTCATAACTCAGTTTGACGACCATGAGTGTCTCTCTTTCTATATGGTTGCTGTGGAGAGGATAGCAACCGCTAGCTGTGCCAGATATGTTACCATAACCATAATAACATATCTGTTCGGTAGTACGCTTGCATGAGTTGTGTCCGAGAAAGAGGAAACGATGAGTCAGGAGAGTTTTGATGTCATTATCGTCGGCGGTGGTGTGATAGGCAGTTCCATTGCCTATCATGCCGTGCTGCAAGGATTGCGTGTGCTAGTGATCGAGCGTGCCGAAAGTGCTGTCGAGCCTGCGGCATCGTGGGCCAGTGCGGGTGGCGTGCGTCGTCAGGGGCGTCATCCGGCGGAGGCAGAGCTTGCCAGCACCGCCATCGCTCGCTGGCCGAGCTTGGAGCAAGAACTTGAGGCGGATATGCACTATCGACAAAGCGGTAATCTGTTCCTGGCCGAGAATGATGCTGAGGCTGTGTCTCTACGTGATTTTGTGCATCAGCAACATGAAAACGGCTTTAGCGACGTGACACTGCTTGATCGTCAGCAGGTTCGCATGCTCGTTCCTGGTATAGCTGAACATATTGTTGCAGGTAGTTATAGTTCATCCGATGGTCAGGCAGATCCGATGCTGACAACACGCGCTTTTGCAATCGCTGCGCAACGTCATGGGGCTACATATTGGAATGCCACGACAGCCACGGCATTACTGATGAGTGGCGAACGTGTGACAGGTGTGCAGACCGCGCGTAGTAATGTTTCGGCAACGTGGGTTGTGCTGGCCGCTGGAGCATGGAGCGATGAGCTTGCTGCTACCTGTGGCTTGCGTTTGCCCATTCGCACCATCGCGCTACAAATGGTGCTTTCTACACCTGCTTCCATTTCCACAAACATGCCGGTGATGAGTGCTATTAATCGCATGCTCTCGCTCAAGCAGCGTCCCGACGGTAGTTTCCTGCTTGGCGGAGGCTGGCTTGGTGATATAACGGCTGATCGTCGCTCCTATCAGCTACGCTCACAAAATGTAACCGGCAATTGGGAGACCGCATGTGCCATTCTGCCTGCCGTGGGTAAACAACAGATCGCTCGTGCATGGTGCGGTTTGGAAGCTGAGAGTATCGATGACATTCCTTTTGTTGGCTCTATTTCCGGCCTGGATGGTTTGCTGCTCGCCGTCGGTTTCTCAGGTCACGGCTTCGCTATTTCCCCAGCCATTGGACAGAGTGTGGCTAACCTGCTGCTTGGCAAGCATGCACCGGAACTGGTTGGCCTGAGTCCCAACCGTCATTCACATATTGTTTAAGTAGCTTTTAGTGTTGTCATATATTTTGCCATTTAGCGTGTGCGGGTAATTTTGCTCAGGCTGCGCGGCTGATCGGGGTTTAGCCCTTTGTAGAGAGCCAGGTAGTGAGCAAAAAGCTGACCGGAGATGATATAAGGGATTGGGGCAAGCAACTCATGGGTAGCGGCTATTGCTGTGTTAGGGAAAGTGAGTTGGACGGCGCTCGTGGCAAGCTCTAGTAATTGCGCGTCTTCTGAGATGACCAGACAATCCGCGCCGTGTTCGCGTAACCAGTAGAGCAGGGCATGTGCATCATCGGCGCTACGCCCCGGCGGTGCGAAGATAATGGCAGGAAAGCCGCGTTCGACCAGGGCCGCCGGACCGTGCCGAAAATCGGCGCTGGAGAAAGGTGTGGCAACCACATAGCAGGTCTCTTCGAGTTTAAGCGCCGTTTCACGCGCGGTACTATATTGAAATGCGCGGCCTAGCACCACACAATCGCGGGCATGCACATAACGTTCGGCCACTCGTGCGATGGTC
>JAJZEJ010000724.1 GCA_021828635.1 Chloroflexota bacterium | reverse complement strand
TCGCCGGATCGTGCTACTGCTGCTCTACGCGGCGATGAGCCTCGTTGGCGCTCTGCTCCAACTCAAACGTCGTGGGCAACACTACAAGCCATTGACGCCACGCACGTTCCATCCCCGCCGCATTCTTGTCATACGCATGGACCTGATCGGCGACCTTGTGATGTCGCTAACAGCAATACAGGTTCTCAAGCGTGCCTATCCAGAGGCAGAAATTGACTTGCTGGCCCTACCTTCCAGTGCATCAATTGTGAAGGCAGACCCTGATCTGAGCCGTATCTTTACCTATGATCCGAATGTGTGGCGACGCCCTAAAGCACTCGCGCAACCGCGCCGATGGTTGGAAGCATGGCAGTTGCGACGTACATTGCAGGCACGCCACTATGATCTCGCTATCAGCCTCTATGGCAACGTCGCAGCCATGCTGACCGTGCTGAGTGGTACTAAACGTAGCGTAGGCTATACCCGCGAGGGCTATCCTGGCTTTCTGACCGATGGCATCGCAGGCAAACATTGGGATACCGGCGACCACAAGCACGAAGTTGACTACTGTTTGGCATTAGCCGAGGCTGCCGGAGCCACCATCATGCCCACTGATCGCGTGCCACAACTTTATGTGAGCGAACAGACGCGACAAGAGGTGGCTCATCTGCTAGCTCAGGAGGGTATCGATAGTGAAACGCCGTTTGTAGCCTGCCATGTCAGTTCTAATAATGGACAGGCTAAACGCTGGCCCCTGCCCTACTGGTCAACACTGCTAGAGCGTCTGACACGCGAGTTGGGCGTCAGCATCGTCTTGACGGGCGCACCCGACGATCAACCGCTGATTGAGCGTGTCATAGAACGGATGCAGACACCAGTTGTCAACATGGCGGGCAAGACCAGTCTGGCACAATTGGCGGGTTTAATGCAGCAGGCCAGCCTTGTCATTAGTGGTGATAGTGGCCCCATGCATATCGCCGAGGCCATCGGCACGCCACTGATCGCTATTCATGGCCCAACGGACCCCGTGCTGAGTGGTCCCATCAACCCAAAGGCGGTTATTCGCAGTGACATCTGGTGCAGTCCGTGTTACACTACAAAAGGTCCAGCAGATTGCCGCTTCTACACCACACAGTGCATGAAAAACATTATACCTGAGCGCGTTTTTGCGATGGCAAGCAATTTGCTGGCTCGTGATGCTCATTCGGCACATCATGGCTATAAGAAGCATGAGGTAGAAAACTCCTGATGGAAGAAATCGTACAAAGGCTGAATGCTCCATATCTGATCGCGGCGATGGATGCGAACTTCGCCGAAGAGATGGCCTGCTTCGGACGCAATCTGCCTGGAGCGGAGTTACGCGACGATCACGAGACGCTCTGCTTCGCTACACCCTATAAAGGCTACAACGGTGTCTTGCGCTTCCAACTACAGGATCAGTCACCAGAGACAGTACACCAAAAAATCGAGGGCATCCAGGCATATTTCAGGGAAAGGCAGAGTAGTATCGGCTGGTTTGTTGGTCCGGCAACCCATCCGGCTCACCTGGGCGACTATCTGACCGCCCATGATTTTATCTACCGTAGCACGAATGTTGGTATGGCGATTGCTATTGAGCAGATGAAAGCAGTAGCAATGTCACCATCGTCCCTGACTATGCAAGAAATCACTGATCTGGCGCTGTTACAACACTGGCAGGCCGTTGCGGAGCAATGTTGGGATAATCCTGAGTCCGCGTACATTTATCATGATACCTACCAATATACCGGTTTTGGTGAAGGTCAACCCTGGCATCATTATATAGGATGGCAACATGATCAACCCGTGGCTATCGCCTCGCTACTCTTGCATGCTGGCGTGGCAGGTATTTACGGCGTTGCCACACTACCAGAGGCCCGTCGGCAGGGCATAGGAGCAGCCATGACACGCTATGTACTACAAGAAGCATTTGTGCGCGATTATCGTGTAGCAGTTCTCTCGCCTAGCCAGATGGGTCTCAACATCTATCAACAAATCGGCTTTACTACAATGTGCAGATTTACCTTTTATACCTGGTCTGCTGAATAGGTATACATATATGCAAAAAGCAATTGTTTTACGTCCTACAGCACGTATATTAGTTGTTAAGCTGGCCGGTATCGGCGACTTATTGCTGGCAACGCCGGCCCTACGCGCTCTGCGCGAGAGTTATCCGCTCGCCACCATCGACCTGCTAGTTACGCCTGACTCAGCCGGTCTGCTCAACGGCTTGGAGATGATTAATAATATCATCGTGCTGGATAAATATCTGTTCGATTATCCTAAACAGATTCTCACCCAGCCGCAGAATCTCTCGCGCTTATTGCCCATCTGGCGCTCACTACGCGGAGGTCACTATGACGCCGTATTGCTCATGCACCATCTTACCTTACCCTTTGGACGCCTCAAATATCAGGTGCTGATGCGGGCAACGGGCGCAAAATGGCGTGTGGGATTGGATAATGGACATGGCTCGTTCCTCAACATCAAAGTGCGTGACGATGGTTTTGGAGCTAGGCATGAGGCCGAGTATGCCCTGGCCGTTGCTCAAGCCGTTGGAGCGACGACAGAAGACAAACATCTGCACATACCATTAACTGAGGAAGAGCGCAGTCAGGCTCGTGCGCTGGTCTATGGTGAGGCCACACCAGAGAACGTTGCGCACCCAATCATTGCCATGCACCCAGGCAGTGGTGGCTATAGCACGGCACGCCGCTGGTCGCCAGAGCGTTTCGCGCAACTGGCTGACACACTGTATCAGGAATTTGGTGGACAACTCTTGCTAGTCGGTGGTCCAGAAGAAGTTGAACTGCACCAGTATATTTTGCGTACAATGCAATCACAGATGTCCGCACGCAGTCTAGCTGGACAGGGCAACATCAAAGTGGCCGCCGCTGTGCTGGAACAAGCAGACCTGTTCATCGGCAACGATGCGGGACTGATGCACATAGCAACTGCTGTTGGCACACCCGTCGTTG
>JAJZEJ010000126.1 GCA_021828635.1 Chloroflexota bacterium | reverse complement strand
ATGAGCAGGTGTTAGAGCGAGCGAGTGCGGAACAGGTAATGGTGACATATCGTATTGATGTTGTGCCGCATGCAATCCATATGCTGGTGCCATCAACCTGTGATAACCAACTTTTCTCTGAAGTACAAGCAGAGCAAGCAGTAGCGGAAGAGACAGAAGAGTCCGCGCACGAGAAAAAACAGGTTGCAGAGGAATCTCGGCAGGTACGTGATAGCGAGAGTGGAACTATCCCTGGTTCATTGATCAAAGGACGACAAGTGACTGTCATTGGTAGCGCACTTCAAACAGGCAAGAAACAGACCCTTGTGATTGCTGGCACAACACCAAAACTGGCAACCGGTGATTTGAATGTCGTGGCGATTGTCGTCAACAAAGATACCGTATTGCACAATCAAGAAGACAACACTCTCCATTTTGAAGACCTGTCGAATATAAAAGAGGGAACTGTTATCACTGTTGAAGGTAAGAAAAGTAAACGCGGCGTGATTCACGCGACTGCGATGCTGATATAGCATAGTTCCTTCGCCATCCTATGCGTCTAGCAGGTAGGGTGCGAAGCGCATAGGGGTGTTGAAATAGCGGTTCTGATTGGAAAATCCAGTTGTACTTAATTAGCGAGTTAGTACCTGTCCGCGTGTATGCCAATCATACTCCATACGCCGCGCTGTCCATTCAGCTACTGGCATGCCGTGTAGGCGTGCGACCACGTGCAGGCTCATATCGATACCAGCAGAGATACCGGCTGACGTGATGATATGGCCTTCGTCAACGACGCGCATATTGTCGAGCATCTCGATTGTTGGATAGGTCTCCCTCATCCAGTTAATACTGGCCCAGTGTGTGGTGGCGCGGTGCTGATCGAGTAGCCCGCGTTCAGCCAGCAGAAAAGCGCCCGTACAGACGCTAGTGAGCAGTTTAATCTGTTGTGCTTGCTGAGCAATCCAGTCGAGAATACGCTGGTTATGCCGCTCACGCCGTGTCCCTTGACCACCAGGAACAACTAAAATATCGAGTGATGGATGGTTCTCGATAGTATAATGAGGCTGCACGAGCAGATTACCTCGGCAGTGAATAATTCTGTCTTTCTCGGCAATCGTGACGACGTTGAATAACTTCTGTTCGTCGCTACTTTCGTGAACCGGTCGGGCAACCGAGAAGACCTCAAAAGGGCCACAAAAATCAAGCACCTCTACCTCGTCGAAGATAAGGATACCAACATTTGGTAGTGCATTGTCTGTTGACATAAGTGCGCGTTCCTCTCCTTCTTTCTTTATTATCATTGTGTCTCTTTCCCATACTTTTGGCAAGATTCAAATGAACTGGTTCCGACACAGGCAAGACGCTTATGGTACAATACATGGCAAAAAGCTCTCATGGTGCTTCTAATATCGATAATGATAGAGCCGAAAGGTAGTGAGTGGTGAACGAAATTCAAAGTTCTTTAGAGTGGAGTTCTGTGCTGGGCGCGATAACGTCCGCCGATATCCGAGCTTCTTTGCCAACATTAGATGCGTCTGGTGTTGTAACTTATACTGATGGCGCGTGCATCAAAAATCCCGGCGGTCCTGCTGGCTGGAGTGCGCTCTTTTGGGCTGCTACCGATACAGAGGATGGCAAGGTTCGCCCTGCTGCGTCTTGCCTGGAATGTTACGGGCATATTCCCAAAGCGTCAACCACGACGAATAATCGCGCTGAAATTTCGGCAGTGCTGGCCGTGCTTTCGATTGCGCCCCCGACGTTACCACTGACCATCTATAGCGATAGCGAGTATACGATCAAGGTTGCGCAGGGAACCTATCAGATGAAAGCCAATCCAGACTTGTGGGAGATTTATCGCAAGTTACTTGGTTATCGTAAGCAGGCACCAACGTTTATCTGGGTGCGTGGGCATGCTGGTCAGGAGCATAACGAGCGAGCCGACGAACTGGCTGGCCTGGGAGCTTTTAATGGTAGCGTAGAGGCGTATCAACGCTGGCAGACATCACAGGTGGCCGAGGCGCATAATGTCTTACCGGCGGCTGAGGCAGAGGCGTTGCGGCAAAAAGTGCAGCGTTTACAAGCATATTTTACTTCTCAGGATGGTGCGCGTGCGAACCAGCAAGAGCAACAATTTATCACCGATATGGCAAAACGCTTGCAGAAGAATCGCTTCGTCCCGACGCCAAAACAGATGAACTGGATTGAGGTACTGGTGCGAAAATATCATCTCAAGTAATGTTGCCCTGGCACCTTAAAGGAAAAAGCAGCTTTATGAAACTGGCAACACCTGTTACTACAGCAACCTCGCTAGAGATACCGTCGCGCAAGCATGATTTACGAGCGCGGCGCATCTCTTCGTCATTCGTACTGCTACTATTAGCTGCCCTGCTTGTGGTGACTATGCTAATCGCGGTTAGCTTTGGTTCGACGCCGATACCGCTAACAACTATTGCCTCTATCCTCCTGAATGGCACACATTTATTTCATTTCACACGTCATTGGCCTTCTTCCGATGAAGTGATTGTCTGGCAGGTGCGTATGCCTGTCGTCGTGGGTGCCGCACTGGTGGGTGCGGGACTCTCGGTGGCGGGCGTTCTCTTTCAGGGTATGTTGCGCAACCCGTTGGCCGACCCTTACCTGATCGGTACGTCGTCCGGTGCATCGCTAGGTGCGGCGATTGCCTTTATGCTACCCTTCGATACGATCTATGGTGCGTTTTTTCCGTTGACGCCCGTACTGGCCTTCGCGGGAGCGATTGTCACCGTTCTTTTTGTTTATGCAATTGCGCGTGTCGATGGGCGTACTCCTGTTGTGACGCTTTTATTAGCTGGGGTAGTCATTAATTCCGTACTGATCGCTTGTCAGACGCTCGTTTTAATTCTGAGTCCGCATGCGGCATTCACCATCCAGTCGCTTTTCAACTGGCTCTCCGGTGGCGTCGAGATTGCCAGTTGGCCGCCGCTAGCGATTGTGGGACCGATTATTGTGCTTGGCATT
>JAJZEJ010000356.1 GCA_021828635.1 Chloroflexota bacterium | reverse complement strand
GAGAGCGCCAGCACATTGGACTGGCGGCGAGCCTGCTCCAACCGGCTAGCTCCTATGCTGATCATCCCACCCAGACTAAGAAAGAGGAACGCACTAAACAGATGTGGTGGTGCCAGATCAATCGAGAGGAATGAGGACAATAAGAAGATGTGGAGACATATAGCGCCTAGCAAGCTAGCGAGTAACCCCGGCCCCACACCCCAATTGACGGCAATAAAAGCTACTGCCGCTAATTCAAGCAAGCCAAAGGTGCGAAAATCAGGCACAAATTGGCGCAGTAGCAGACCGATGATCGTAGTGAAAGTAAGAACTATGATAAGCATAGCATAGCCACTCCAGGTATGGTATGCCCAGGAAGGCAACCATACGGGCGAGAAGCTGTGTTGTCGCAGCCATTGTGCCAGATTATGCCCCCACTGCCCCATAGTCCTGGCGAGTGAACTTCTTGCTATAGATGATTCTGATGGTGTGGGTGGTAATGTACTCATGATGCCCTTCTGCATTAAGTACCTGGAAGTCAGTATTTATATAATGATAAACAGAACAATTCCTAAGCAATCTATGCTATGGACACTACCTCATGGTACATGATTTTGTCAAGCTGATGCATTGAATAATAGTACAATATCGCTATTTTTAGAGGAAAATAGCAGAGTATTCTTCGTAAAGATATCCCTTGTGGATACGCTGCCTGCTTTCGATAAAGAAGATTTATTTTTCGTTTGCGAAAAAAGCACTTGACTTTATAAAAAAGCCTGGGTATACTTGTGATAAGCACACCCGTAAATGGCCGTTATGCAGGCATTGTTGGGAGAAAAAATGCTTATGAATACGCAGACCCGGCGTGAGAAGATCAAAGAACTGCTGAGGGCAGAGGGTTTCTGCCATGTTGGCTCGCTGGCAAAACATCTCAGTGTGTCGGAAGTCACAATACGTAATGATCTCAGCGTCCTGGAGGATGAAGGTATCGTCACCCGCATTCATGGTGGCGCTATCCTGACAACGGAGCGCACGCATGGAGAGCATTTTGAAGAGCGCGTCTCCATTAATCAAGACAAAAAACTGTGGATTGCGCGTCGGGCTACTGAACTTGTTGACAACTATGAGAGCATTATCCTCGATGCCAGTACCACCGCCTTCGCGCTCGCCGATTGCCTCAAACATCATAAAGGGTTGACTATCTTTACCAATGGCATCGAAGCTGCCTTTCGCCTCGCTGAAAATCGCTCGCACAAAGTCTTTTTGTTGGGTGGCCTGCTCCGTCCAGAGACGGCTTCGCTGGTCGGTCAATTTGGCAACGGCATGTTTGGTGGTGCGCGGGCTACAAAAGCTTTTCTTTCCTGTACCGGTTGGTCTCCTCTCCTCGATCTGATGGACGATGATCTTTTAGAAGCGCAACTCAAAAAAGACCTGGTTGACGCGGCTGAAACGCTGATCTTGCTGGCCGATTCCAGCAAGTTCGAGAAACAAGGCGTGGCATCCTTCGCGCCTTTGAGCCGTGTGAGCATGGTGATTACCGATGACCAGGCCAGTGTCGCTCATCTCACCAAACTCCGACAAGCCAACGTCCAGGTTAGTATTTGCGGTGAACATACCACGCGCGTGCTAGAAGGCGGCGGCGAAGAGAAACGCATCCGTATCGGTTTCGCTAATCAGGATGACGCTGCTCCATTTCCTATAGTCGTAAAGCATGGGTTGGTGCAGGCGGCGACGGCGGCCAATGTCGAATTGCTGCTAGTCGATAACCGCGAAGATGGGCCAACGGCGCTTGCCAATGTCGAGTATTTTCTGGAAGAAAAAGTTGATCTGATCGTCGAGTTCAACACGGATGTGCGCTATGGTAACGTCATCATGGAACGCTTACGCGCAGAACATATGCCGGTCATCGCCATAGATATTCCTTTGCCAGGTGCAACCTTCATCGGCGTCGATAATTACAAAGCGGGTCTGATGGGTGGCGCGTTGGCGGGACTCTTCGTTCAGCAGCAATGGCAAGGGCAGGTCGATCATGTGCTTTCTCTCGAATTACCCCGTTCTGGTCCCGTTCCTGCCGCTCGTATGCAAGGCCAGCTCGACGGCTTGCGCGAGTGCATTGCCATTGATGAAGAGCATATCATCCGTTTAGACAGTAAAAATACCTTTGAAGAGACATATCGCGTGGTCATGGCTGTATTGCCGACTTTGAAGGCGGCGCGGCACATTGTGGTGATCGGCATCAACGATGAAGTGGTCATGGGTGCGCTCAAAGCTTTCGAGGAGTCGGGCGGAGCAGAGCGCGTTGTTGCCGTTGGACAGGGTGCTGACCACAATGCGCGTCAGGAATTGCAGCGTTCCGGTAGTCGCATGATCGGCTCGGTAGCCTTTTTCCCAGAGCAGTATGGCACGATGATCGTGGAAAGTGCGCTCGCTATTCTACAAGGGAAGCAAGTGCCACCGGCCATGTATACAAACCACTTGCTAGTTCTCTCAGAGAAGACCATACGCAACTTAGATTTGACAATCCTCCCTTATGAAACCTGCCCTGTATCGGCGTATGGCGTTTCGCAACCCGTAGGGACGTGATTTATCACGTCCAAATCATCGTTTATAGCGTGCGTATGAGTCAACGCCGTATTTTTGAGAAAGGAGGTAAACTAAATAAGACGATAGGATGATTATTGGTACGTACATGTTTCATCGTTCACCCACGGTCAATGCACTCGAATTGTCCATGAAGCGACAAAGAAAGGATGCAGCGCATGGAATCATCACAAGGCGTACTCACTTCTCTCGATGATGCACCTCTGAAACGGGTTCACTGGGAATGGACCTTCCTCGCCGCGATGGGCGACTACCTCGATGCCGGTTCTATTGTGGCCGGTGGTTCCTCGCTGGCTGTCTGGGCCAGCTTCTACCATCTCAACCTCGGTCTGATCGGTCTGATTGGTGCGTTCAGCTCCAATGGTATCTCGACCGCCGTTGGCGCGTTAGTTGGCGGGCGTCTGG
>JAJZEJ010000392.1 GCA_021828635.1 Chloroflexota bacterium | reverse complement strand
GTGATCGACCACGGCAAAGGTATACCGAAAGATCAGCGCGAACGCATCTTCGAGACGTTTTATCGTACCAATGACGCGCAGTCATCGACAAAAGGTCTGGGCCTGGGTCTGGCGATCACCAAAGACATTGTTGAGCGGCACAACGGGCGTATCTGGTGCGAATCCACACCCGGCCAGGGTAGCACGTTTGTGGTAGAGCTACCACTGGAGTAGCGCCAGGGTCTATGAATTATTTTCCTCTTCTACCTCTTCAAATAACTCATCAATGCGCACGTCGAGAGCTTTAGCGACCTTCTCAAGCGTCAAATAGGCAACATTAAGACGATACGGTTCTCTATACAAGCCCTGAATGGTCTTCATATTTAGATCAGCCACACGCATGAGTTTTGATTGCGTCATGCCTTTTTGTTCTGCGAGTTCCTTAACTCTCAATCGGCGCATATATTTCACCTCAAGTTCTTCGTTTTTTGCCATTCTATCACAAAGTATTGACAGAGACTAGGCTACATAGTATACTAACCATAAGTACTAATATAAGATGTTAGTATCTGGCGAATACCCTTTGCAGGAATATTTGGGTTTTCGCAGCAGTAAAAATGCCACAAGTGGCAACGAGGTATGGGATTATGAGAGATACGTCGCAGCAAGGGTTACTCTCGCATACCGCTATTTTGCATCGGCTCGTCCAATTAGGCTACGAGGTATTGTTACCCTGGGCCGATCACCTGGGCTATGATCTGGCCTATTATGTTGTTGAGGAACAGAGAAACTTTGGTTTCTTCGTTCATCAGGAGGCACAGCTTGTACGTGTTCAGTGCAAAACAGCATGGCTCTCGAAGGATGGAACCTGTCTGGAATTTAATACATCCACCGTTTCGGTGAGGAAGAATGGGAAGAACAAGAAATCTGGCTATAGAGGGAAGGCCGAATATTTTGCTATCTATAGTCCAGATACAGGAAAAGTCTATATGATCGCTGTAGACGATGCAACGAATTATAATATGAACCTGCGATTTAAGAGTGCCGGAATTATGTGGAGCAACGGAAAACAAAGCAGACATATTCCTTACGAAGAAGCGGTGAATAGTGAAATAAAGTATTCGTGGGCTGAAGACTACGAAATATAACAAAAAACGCCTGAACATTTACAGTTCAGGCGTTTGAGCAGGGGTAGGAGGAGTTGAACCCCCCTCGACGCTTTTGGAGAGCGTTGCACAGCCGATATGCCATACCCCTAAAAAAGGACTTCATGGCGGAGAGGGAGGGATTCGAACCCTCGGAGGGTGTTAACCCTCAATTGTTTAGCAAACAATCGCACTAGGCCACTATGCGACCTCTCCACGAGATATAAGTATTGTCAATACGTTTGACACAAGAGAGTATATCAGAGCCGCTAGTCTCTGTCAAGTATTTTCGGTGGCTGTTTTTTTGTGTTGGGAGAGTCTCTATTGATGAAATGGGATGCTAAGTACTTGACGGATCACAACAAAACTTGCTATGATGGGTGCGCGTCATGTGCGCCCATAGCTCAGTGGATAGAGCATCGGATTTCTAATCCGTTGGTCGCAGGTTCGAGTCCTGCTGGGCGCGTCTTCTCTAACATAGCGGCAGTATCAAAGTAATGTAATGGGCATTACACTCGCTTTTTATATATCCTCATCGCAAAGATGTAGGCCACCAGCAGAATGCCGACGCACCATGCAAGAGCAACCCAGATATCCTGAGATACTGGCTGTCCAGACAGTAACGCACGGATGGTATTCACAATCGCCGTCACGGGCTGGTTTTCGGCAAAGACCCTGACGACCAGCGGCATCGTCCTGGTTGGCACAAATGCCGAGCTGATAAAGGGCAAGAAGACAATCGGATACGAAAATGCTGTTGCGCCGTCTGTCGATTTGGCGGTCAGTCCGGGGATCACCGCAACCCAGGTTAAAGCCAGCGTAAACAACGCGAGGATGCCAACGACGGTAAGCCATGACAGGATACCCGCCGACGAACGAAAACCCATAATCAACGCGACGAGAATGATGACGACAACCGAAATCGCGTTGGAGACCAGCGAGGTTAGGACGTGTCCCCACAGCATGGTGGAAGGGGCAATCGGCATAGAGCGAAATCGCTCAATGATCCCCCGTTGTACATCGGTAAACAAACGGTAAGCTGTATAGGATATCCCGCTCGCAATCGCAATCAGTAATATCCCAGGTAACAAGTAATTGACATAATTTGCTGTCCCGGTTTGAATTGCGCCGCCGAACACATACACGAACAGCAACATAAACGCAATAGGCATGATCGTGACCGTGATGATGGTGTCCATACTGCGAAAAATGTGGCGCATGGAACGACCAAGCATCACGCTCATATCGCTGAAAAAGTGTTTCTGGATCGTTTCCCTTTGCTGGGAACCAGGAACCTGCGTCGTAACTTGCATTTACTGTTCCTCCTTTTTGCCAATGATGGCAAGAAAAATCTCTTCCAATGTCGGTTGTTTTTCCACATACTCCACCTGAGCAGGCGGAAACCGCTTTTTTAGCTCCAGGAGCGTGCCGCTGGCGATAATCTTGCCCTCATGCAGAATGGCAATGTGATCAGCAAGCTGTTCAGCTTCGTCCAGGTACTGCGTGGTCAAGAAGACGGTTTTGCCACCATCAGCCAGCTCCTTCACCATTTTCCACACCTCGATGCGTGCCTCGGGGTCAAGCCCGTTGGTCGGCTCGTCAAGGAAAAGAATCGGCGGTGTTCCCACTAAGCTCATGGCGAGGTCGAGCCTGCGGCGCATCCCGCCTGAATACGTCGATACCCTGCGGTTGGCGGCATCGGTTAAACCGATGCGGGTCAGCAACTCGTCGGCCACCTGGCGCGGCTGTTTGAGGTGTCGAAGTCTGGCGATCATAATCATATTTTCTTGCCCTGTCAAAATGTCATCCACAGCGGCGAATTGCCCGGTCAGACTGAATGATTGCCGCACGTGGTCTGGCTTT
>JAJZEJ010000116.1 GCA_021828635.1 Chloroflexota bacterium | reverse complement strand
GACGCCATGCCGCACGACATCAATGATGCCTGCTTCCCGCAGCAGGCGCAGATGGTGCGAAATAGTCGATTGATCCAGGTTAAAGGCGCTCGTGATATCGCAGACACAGACCTCACCGGCATGTTGTGCCAGCATCATCACAATGCGTACCCGTGTCGGGTCAGCTAACGCACGAGCGTGGGCCGCAACTGCCAGCGCCTCTTGCTCTTCAATAGGAGCAACTTTAACTGGTGTGCAACATGCGACCTGTGCAAGCTCGCCACCCCGCTTACCTACGCGCCGTTTACGTGGTAGCACCTGTAGTGCTGTTTCTTCGACCATCATCGCCTGCTTTCTCTGCCATCGAACGTCTGCATCTAGTGAGAAGTATAGACGAAACATTGATAGTTGTCAATATCTCCATATTCACGCAACCAGCCATTGACAAACCCGATAGTGGAGATTATACTTGCTATATCGTAGTTTCCACATTGTAGATAGGATTCCACATATTGGAATCTGGGAAAGACAAACAACAACCTATGGATGGCTTGGAGTTTCGTGAAACACAGGTTGGCGTACTCGACAAAGCAATGGCCATCTTGCAAGTCTTCCAGCACGGCGATATCTCGCTATCTCCGATGGAAATTGCACATAGGACAACTCTTTCATTGCCAACGGTCTACCGGCTGGCGCAAGCAATGAGTGAGCATGGGCTACTCATCAAAGATGGGCAGAGGTTTCGTCTAGGATTGACACTCTTGCGTTTGGGGTCGCTGGTCTCGGAGAGTATCGATGTCCGTAGCACAGCACTTTCACATCTGCGCTGGCTCAAGGAGCGCACAAGCGAGAACGTCGAGTTGCAGATTTGTCACGATGGCGTGCGCGTCACCATTGAGTTTGTGGCTGGTACACATAATGTGCGGCCATTCGGCGAGATTGGCACCTCGCTACCACTGCATATGGGCGCGGGTGGCAAGGTACTGCTGGCCTGGTGTTCAAATTCTGAACGAGAGGCGTTGATTGATGGCAGTCGTTCACGCTTCGGCGATCACCAGCCCTTTGATCGTCAGGAGTTTCACTCTCAACTTGATTATGTACGCGCGGTCGGTTGGGCATTGAGTGAAGGTGAGCGCGTCAATGATGTTGCGGGGATTGCCGCCCCCATCTTTAATTTCGCGGGTCAGGTGAGTGCGGCGATAGTCTTGGCCGTTCCCACCATACGCATGAGCGAGATAGAAAAGGCACGCTTCGTGCCTCTAGTATGCGCGGCAGCCCGCTATGCATCATATGATCTGGGGTATAGCGAAGGCGCATAGTCTGTTTAGTAAAGGTTACGTAATAATGACCTGTGTTTATAGCGTATCCTTAATAAGGACAACAGCTTAACCGAACGACACAAAGAGGTATCTGTTATGCTATTTTCGGGTGTCGAGAAAGGCAAAGACTGAATGCAAACACTGAATCTTCTGCTCCTATCGGCGGGCTTTGGGCTTATCACGGCCTCTATCCTGGCCATCGCGGCGGTAGGGTTATCGCTGCAATTTGGAGTTACAAACTACATCAATTTCGCCTATGGTGACTTGCTTACCTTCGGCGTCTATGCCGCCTTCGTCTTCAATCAGCGTCTTGGACTGAATATCTGGATCGGGTTGGTCGCGGCCATGATCCTCACCGCAATCCTGGCCTGGCTTCTCAATGTGTTCGTTTTACAGCCATTCGCGGACCGTGGCAATTCGCCCATCATCATGCTAGTCGTCACGCTAGGTGTATCGCTGATCTTACAAAATGTGGTCCTGGGGGTTTTCGGTTCGCAATTCCAGGACTACACCGTCAATACAGGTCGTACACTCCATCTCGGTCCTTTCCTCTTTACGCCCTTGCAGCTTGGCATCATCGGTTTAGCCATTGTTGCCATGCTTGGTGTGCATGTTCTCTTGCGTTACACGCGCCTGGGTCGGGCCATGCGTGCCGTCTCAGATAGCCCGGAACTGGCCCGTATCTCTGGCATCAATACACGCTTTATCATCAATGCCGTCTGGTTGCTAACTGGTGCGCTGGCTGGCTTGAGCGGTGTTGTATTGGCACTCAATGTTGCTAGCTTCACTCCCACTGTGGGCTATGGCTTCCTGTTCGTGATCTTCGCCGCCGTCATTCTGGGGGGCATTGGGCGGCCCTATGGCGCGATGGCTGGTGCGCTTGTTGTGGGCATCGCTACCGAGATGAGTGCCGCCTTCATCAGTTCAGAGTATAAAGATGCCATTGCCTTTGTCATCTTGATTATCGCGCTCTTAATTCGTCCGCAGGGCATCTTTTCCTCGCGTGGCCGAGCATAAATACACAGGACACTCGAAAGGAGCGTACATCGATGCCACCAATTATCTTTTATATACTCACCTTAGTGACTTTTGCCGCCATCTATGGCACACTGGTGATCGGCTTAAACATTCAGTGGGGCTACGCCGGTATCCTGGATTTCATGTATATCACCTTCGTCGCCGTCGGCGGTTATGTCTCGTCGTTACTAACCATGACTCCGGCGCAACCCGGTATGGGTGAGACCTATATTCTGGGCCTCAACTGGCCTTTTATTCCATCTCTGATTGTCGGCGGCTTAGCGGCTTCTCTCCTGGCACTACTTGTTGGTCTGGTCTCGCTCAATCGCTTACGTAGCGATTACTTTGCCATCGTCACCGTCGCCGCTGGCCTGATCTTATGGACCATCGCGGGCAACGATACCCCGCTAGTCAACGGCTGGGACGGCATTTCCGGTATTCCACAACCGTTCGCTAACGCGCTCAACCTGGACATTAATAGCTACGGCTTCTTCTTTTTCGGCCTGTGCGTCGTCATTTTAATCCTCGTCTACATCTTCGCTCAACGGCTCTACCGTTCTCCTTTCGGGCGGGCGCTACGTAGTGTGCGAGAGGATGAGATGGTCGCGCAAGGACTGGGCAAGAATGTCTTCGTACTACGCATGAAAGCTTTTGTGATTGGAGCGTTTATCGCCGGAGT
>JAJZEJ010000103.1 GCA_021828635.1 Chloroflexota bacterium | reverse complement strand
TAGAAGAGTATCATAATCCAGCGCGTATCGTCGCTTTAAGCCAACAGAAGTTATTCGTACTTGATGAACAACGTCATCGTGGTATATCAGTGCAGATCAGTAGTTATGATCTGCACACCATTACTTCGGCTCAATTGCGCTACTCGCTACTTGGGTCGAATTTAAGCATCTTTATCCCCCATAAACACGGTCAGAAAGAAGAGATGCAACAAGTCACGTTGCCATTTCATAGTCCAGCAATAACACTTTTCTTGCCGCTTTTCCAGAAGCTACGACTTCTGCTCACCATACCCCCTCACGATCACAACGCGGAAAGAGGAAAATTATGACACAGCAGGAAGAGAACAATGCGCTACCAGAACAACCTACCTCAAAAGCACATCTACTTAACGACAGTCAACGCCGCTCGCTCACTATTACGTTGCGCCGCGTGGAGTTAGCCGTTTGGCATCTTGAAGAGCAATTGACTCGCCAGAATCAGCCACAGCTTATACTCACACGCTATGTCAATCAGCCGGATGAGCGACAACGGCAGGCACTCCTCTATCTCATTCAACTAGTGCGTCAAGAAGTTGCAACATTGGTAGCCGAATATCAACTCGCCGCCGCGAATCATGATGTTACGCGCAATTTGATGGCCGAATTTACACTGCTCTGGTGCGATTTGGAAGATGTGCGCCCCAAAAAGCTCACGCGCTACGGTCCTGTCGCGCCACAAGCTCAGCACTATCTCGACCCACCCCTGCAACACTTAATTCAACTGGTGCTAACCATCGATGCTGTCGGCAATGGTACATTCTCACCAGAGCGGGTATTGGGATTACCCACAACCTGACAATAGCTATGTCAGAATCGGCTAGCTACTCGCTTCAACGCCAAGCCGCAGCCGTACCTCTTGCTGATAACTGGCTAGCGCCCATTGCAGATGTGCCTGCATAGCAAGGGCGGCAGCATCTGGCTGGCCTTCCTGAATAGCTGTAACAATCGCGGCGTGTTGCTCGACCACGGTTAGGAGGGCATCCTGGGTACGCCCAGATGCAATCTCGAAGACCCACTCATGCATGCGGGTAATCGTGGTCACAGCAGAGGCTAAGAAAGGATTGTGTGAAGCCTCCGCGATTCCTTGATGCAATGCGGTATCCCCTATGCGGAACTGCTGGCGTTGTTCGGTACCTGCGCCTATCCGGTTGAGTTCCAGTGCATCATGTAGCGTCCGTACCTCGCGGGGTGAGATGCGCTCGGCGGCCAAACGCGCCGTTGACACTTCCAGCATGAGCCTGAACTCATAAAGACTGATCACATGAGATGGATCGACAGGCATAACAGGTTCGAGCGTCATCACAGAGAACGGAGATGGCTTATTGGCGACATAGATGCCACTTCCTTTGCGCGTATAGACCTGACCAGTTGCAACGAGTACCTTCACCGCTTCGCGCACTACCGTTCGGCTTACACCCAGCTGCTCACCAAGCTCCAGTTCAGTGGGCAAACGCTCACCCGGCTTCAAGTCGGCGGAGACAATCAATGCAGCTATCTTCACTGCTACCGTTTCATAGGCCGGTCGGTATGTAGTCTCTGATGATTTCATGCTGCTCGTCATATCTTCATTTTCCTATTACATCGCACCCCCTGGCACCAGGAATATTCACGCAGGCGCGAAACAATCCCATACCTTTGTTTCAGTGTACTCGATAGAAGCTATTTATGTCAAGAATTACAACGATATATATCATACATATTCTTTCAGATTTTTCGATAATGTTGTCGTCATTAAGCATTCTACAGCTAAATATGTAGCATTAAATTACCGTATTTCCTGTTTTACTCCTAAATTTCAGTGGTAAATAAGGAGACAGAGCTTATGCTGTATGTTTGATCTCTCACATATATGAAAAATAAATCATACTGCTATTGATTTATTTCTACTTATTAGTTATACTCTTATATGAGGGTCAAATAGCAAACGAAAGATTGCTTGCCTCTCACAAGCGACCGACGCACCGGTCGATTAACTCTCGCTAAGGAGACCACCCGAATACTGTGTCTTGAAAGGCAGTTCAACATTCATTCAAAGAGGAGCGACAAGTATGGACCCTAAGAAGACAGCTGTTGTGTTAATCGAATACCAGAACGATTTCACCTCGAACGGTGGCACACTGCATGAAGCGGTGAAGGATGTCATGGAGAAGGAGAACATGCTCCCACATACAGTGGAGACAGTACAGAAGGCCCGCGAGATGGGCGCAACGATCATTCATACACCTATCACGTTTACCCCTGACTATCATGAATTAAGTCTCACTCCTTATGGTATTTTGAAAGGCGTGGTCGATAGTCAATCATTCCGCAAAGGCACCTGGGGCGCAGAAATTGTGCAAGACCTGACTCCACAAGCAATGGATATTGTAGTTGAAGGCAAACGCGGACTCGATGCTTTCGCCAGCACAAACCTCGATTTTATTCTGCGCAGTCGGGGTATTACCACAGTTGCCCTGAGCGGCTTCCTGACCAACTGTTGCGTCGAATCAACGATGCGTACAGCGTATGAAAAGGGCTTCGATGTCGTCACCCTCAAAGACTGCACCGCCACGTTGAGCGAGGAGGAGCAGCAGATGGCTATCGCAAAGAACTATCCCATGTTCTCACGCCCAATGAACCATGAAGAATTCCTGACTGAACTATCCGGTCAGGAAACAACACAGAGCAGCGGACGAGGGTATAGTAACTAACCTCTATATGTAAGTGATGAATGTTCCTCCAAATGGGTATTCAGGATAGATAAAATCACTGGAGCCAACCCGTTTTTGGGGGAACATTCATATAGGTATCAGGAGCCAAAATCCCTCCACAGGCTTGACTTTTCATACCTCCATAGATTACTATTCTACTAGATAGAATGCGTTTTTCTCAGTACGAAAAAATATAGGAGGTTGTATGCTTCGTTTTGATTTGAACCTCTCCATCCTCTTGAAAGAGGTGCCATTGCTAGAACGTTTT
>JAJZEJ010000606.1 GCA_021828635.1 Chloroflexota bacterium | reverse complement strand
TGAATCACCGATCTGCTGAATCACCGATCTGCTGAATCACCGATCTGCTGAATCACCGATCTGCTGAATCACTGACCTGCTGTACTACTTTTGTTGCAAAAGCCCATTGTTTGTGATACTTTATGGTAAGGAAGCAACGTGCCATAGAATTGCCAACACGTCTCTTTATAGCAGAAAGGAGATATGACAATCTATTGAAACTCATTGCTAGCTCCTGGTGCCTGGAGCGGTATTTCCCATCGGATGAGGATGCTATTTTCCAAACAAGAAGTTTTTTTGTGCCATGCCTTGTAGAAACCATGAATGGGGGGAAATCCATGCCATCTCAATTTCCACACGCAGATGACAACTGGTATACCATCGGCTCCCACACGCTCTACTACGAAGAACAGCAGACAGTAGTTGTCGTCGATCAGCGCGTTGTCCCGCTAACGCCACTGCACATGAAGCTGCTCAAGCCGCTCTTATCCTGCAAATCGGTTGGTGATGGTCGCCTAGCACGGCATGCATATAAGAGTGTAGCGATGCCAGAGATTGTCAAGAATATTGAGCGGCAGGTGCGCGAAATGAACAATCGGCTGGAACCGCACGGCTTGACGATCACGCGGGTTGCCAAACGCGCTTTTCAACTAACTGAGATTCCTGAGCCTGAGTAGTTCATACAACAGCATGTAGAGCGGAGTGAAGTGGTGGCGAACGTCAGAAATGACGGGTTTTTATGTCAAAAATGACGCAAAAATCCGTCATTTTTGACGCATCTTTTGTTTGCGCTTCAGGTACTATTGGCAGTGTAAGGTGGTGACACGCTGAAAAAGGTTCGCAGTCTTCAGCAGCGTGTCACTTGGTTAGCGGACATTCTCCCGCATGCTCATAGTATAGCACGTGAAAGAAAGGATTACTTTCCAATGAAAAAATGGTTATTTGCCTTAATCTCCTCCAGCCTGCTTTTTTTGAGTATATTACCAGCAGCGGAGGCTCATGTAGCACAGCCGCAAACTAGCATCTGTTCTGGTGGCTGTACTGCTTACCAGTACTGGAATGGGACTAATAGCGGTATGTTTGTCGAGTTCACTGTCAGCAACCCTACATTAAATAACAGCCCCGCCTTATACGAACGTTTTGCAGCAGTAGTGAATACGAGTTCTAATTATAAGATTTTGGTTGGCATAGAAAAAACGAAAGCAACAACAAATGGTTTTTGTCCTGTTGGGGGGCCATGGTACTTTGTAGCCGCGTATGATGATGAGATCGGCTATAATAATGTGCTTTGTAAGGCTGTACCGAGTACAGATATAAACACACTTTCAGGCTTTCAGATTAGCCCGTACTCCAGTAATGGAGGTGGCATGGATATCTATATATGGAGCTATAATACTGGAGGCGAGAGGCTTACTGAAGCTATTCCTCTTTTCGATACTACACAAATATACACCCAGATTCGCTACCAGGAACAGATATTTGATGATGTAGTGGGACATCAAGTATGGGGCTCTCATTGGCAATTTAGTGAGTACTACGATAGTCATGGTACTGGACTTCACTATCAAACACGAGGACCTGATGCTATATGGGCTGACGATCCACCACAAATGTATTGGAATCCTTACCCCAATTCTAGCAACAGTGGTGGAACGTTGAACTCTTGCGTATATGATGGCGGTGCGACATGCAACTTTGGTAGTTGACTTATCTATTAAGCACCGTTCAAGATGAATTGGCGAAATGATATGATATTATGTAAGTTATCTGAAAATATAACCTGCATAACATCATATCACAATTATATATAATATTGATCGATAAATTTACTCTTCATGATATTTATTGAAACAGATTTTAAATTACAGGTTATAGAGATATTGACGAAAAATATTATATCTAATAGGTAGTGGATAAAAGTGATATACTATTCATTTTTACTCAATGTTTTTAGAGCATATAACATCTCCGAACTATTGCTGAAACGCATCGCTGGCACTTTCCCCAAGCAGCGTAGAATAATCTGTTCTAACGCTGCGGGAATGTTGGAGTTAAGCTGGCGCGGTGGCACTGGCAAATTATGAATATGCTGCATTGACATTGCTATGGGCGTATCTCCGTTAAAAGGTGTACATCCTGTAAGCATTTCGTACATGACAATGCCAAGTGCGTATATGTCAGTAGCGGGGCTGACATTCGCACCTTGAACCTGTTCTGGCGCATAATACTGGATACACCCGATCATTAAACTAGTAGTGGTAAGCCGTTCAGCATCAATAGCTTTATAGATATTGGCGATGCCAACGTCAGTGAGCTTAATTGAACCATCATTCCCTATTAATATACCCTGTGGCTTGATATTCCTATGGACAATACTATGTTGGTGAACCACCTCTAATCCAAGTATGATATTACGCACTATACTAATAGCATCATCAATGCCGAGTACTCCACGAACACGTAAGTAGCGATGTAGGTCGGTACCAGCTACTAACTCTTTGACAATAAAATAATAGCCATCGGTATGACCATAACCATAGACCTGTACAACGTTAGGATGTTGTAGTGCGATCATAACCTTTGCCTCATGTTGAAAGCGCGTCACAAACTTAGAGTCGGCACTATAAGTTTCACGTAATATCTTGACTGCTACAGACCGGCCTGTCTTTAAGTCCTGGCCACGATAAATAATAGCCATGCCCCCCCGACCTATAGGGTCTTGTAACTGATAACGGCCTTCTAAAAGCATGATTGATTTCCTCAACTTATTACACTACCTGACTTAGATAGTATACCATATGGTTTTTGCAACGGTTGTTGTGAGATGATAGATGCTCCTCTAAAGAAGAGCGTAAGACACATCGGATATTGCCAAAGCTGAGCTAGACAACAGCATCCCTTCTGAGGTACACTGACAAAGCAGGCAATGCAATAAGGTGTCGAGAAAGGGCGATAACTAATTCTTAGAAACGTTGACAGATGTAGACAGTCTATGGTAGAATGTAGCGATTAAGTTAAGC
>JAJZEJ010000054.1 GCA_021828635.1 Chloroflexota bacterium | reverse complement strand
ACAAGGTATTCTGGAAGAGTGGGAGTGGTTGGAACCCTATAGCAGAACCGGCGATTTTCCTGCGTCAGAGCCTGGCGTGCCACCTATCTGGCATCTCACTACCATCGCTGAGTTCCGCGCCGATTTCCCTATGTTTCAGGAAGTGACGTTCGCAGGCATCGAATCGTTCGCGCAAGGCCATGAAGAAAATCTGCTCAAACTCACTCCTGAGCAGGCCGAAATCTGGCTCAACCTGATCGAAGAGACGGGAAGAACACCCGAAGGTTTTGGCATGACCGGACATTTTCTCTATATTGGGCGGAAATAGCTGCAATAGTGCATGGCCCTCACAGGGGTGTCATGCACTATTGCTGTACTACTCCCTATCTTGCGCTCTGCTCCAGCAGGCCACGCATGTAACCAATGGCGTAGAGGCGACCACGAGTGGTGTAGCCAGGTGAGCTATTATCGTCGCCAGCCATTGTTGGTACATGGTCGGGACGAATGGGGCCGTTGAAGCCAATCTCCTGATAGGTGCGTATGGCCGTTAGCATATCGGTTGGCCCAGCGTCGTGAAAGGTTTCGACGAAGCGTGTGGGCGTACCGAGTGTGTCACGGAAATGCACAAAGTGAATTTTCTGACTGCCAAATTGACGAATAGCGGTAGGAATATCCGCCCCCATCGTTTTGATTGTACCCTGACAGAACGTAATGCCGTTATAGTCGCTTGGTATCATTTCAGTAGCGCGTTGCAGCGCCTCAACCGAAATGAAGATACGACCAATACCGCGCAACGACGGAATAGGCGGGTCGTCGGGATGGAGGGCAAGCTTGACATTAGCACGCTCGGCAATGGGCAAGACACGCTCAAGGAAATAAGCGTAGTTCTCCCACAGACGCTCTTGTGGCACAACACCGGCTTCAGTCAATGGTGCATCTTTCAGTAGCTCCTGATCGAAACTGGTAACTAAAGCTCCGCCGCGAGTGTGCGTTGTGACGGAGGTGCGAAACCAGCCAATGACGGCCATGAAGTTGTAGCACCAGATGTTGATGCCAGCCGCTCCCATATTCGTGAGCATCTGACAAACCTGCTCAATCTCTTCGTCGCGTCCTGGTAAGCCAAGCTTGATGCGATCCATTGGCGGACTGCTCTCAAGCACGGTGGCGTTTAGCCCAGCGTCGGCGAAGCTTTGTTTCAGGCGCAGAAAATCGGTGAATTCCCACGAAGGTCGGCCTTTAGCGTTGAGGGGAAGACTGGTTACGGCGTCGGTAACACCGAGTTGACCTCCTAGCTGCCACATCTCATTAGGCTGTGACGGCAGGAACAATGCGAGGCGCATAGGATTACTCCCAACCAGGCGTCCATCTGGACGCTGTATGGCGTGGCGCTTACAGTACTATAACACTATAGCACGCCAAAGATATTGTACACTTCGTCTACAGACATTGCTTTTGCCAATTGTTCGCGTTCGAGATTTTCCTTCTCGAAGGTCGCTTCAATCTGCAACAGCACTTCATCAACCATCGCTTGCGGAATAAGCTGCACGCCATCGTTGTCGCCGAAGATGAAATCTCCAGGCATGACTTTGACGTAATGGGTCATGTGTCCAGGCAGGTAGATGGGCTGATTGACCTCGGTGATAATCCAGCCGCCGAAAGCGTTGGGGCGTGTGCCAAAGCTAAAAATCGGAAAATCGGGCATCTTGAGGACATATTGTGTGTCACGGCAATTGCCAGCCAATAGCATGCCACGACAACCATGTGAGTAAGCAAGCTGACAACTCATCTCACCAAAATGGGCTGGTTGCATGTCGCCGCCACAATCGAAGCAGAGAATTGTACCATCCTCTTGCTCCTCGATGGCCTTCATCATGCGTTTTTGTGGATGCCCACCCTCTTCAGCCCATTTCTTCTCGCGTGCCGCTCGCTCTTCCGGTGTGCGTTTTAATTCTACCTCAGAATGCAACTTAATGGGCAAGGCCCGTCCAACAAGCTGCATACCTTGTCGCAACGCGACGAAATTGCTAGCAAAGATCGTGTCACGCACTCCAAGATGGTTGAGCGCGTCGGAGATGCTGCCACCATAGCCAGCGCGGCGAAAGCGAGCGATGCGTTCCAGGTCAGTAATCTGCAACTGACGATACTGAGTATCCGACATAAGAACCCCCTTATGCAAAGTTATGGTACAAGGAAAGTATAACACATCTGGAGCCTTGCTTATGACAGACATTTCTTATAGCCAAAGATTATGGCATTCAAATTCCGTATTTGGGTGCTGTACCATCAGGCGCACTGCATTGGTCAGGCTTGTGAAATTCCATATATTTGTGCTACACTCGCCGTAGAAATGTGGTTCTGCTAGAACATTTCTATGACCAATCGGGAGAAGTTATGATGCCGGTTAATTATACCAACCGCAAAGGTCTGACGTATACGCTCTATAGAGGACAGACCAGGACTAGCAAGCCGCGCTATTACTTTAGCCGCACAAATCCAGGTCAAGGTGAATTGGTCACGGAACTGCCCCCTGGTTTTACAATCAGTGAGAGCGTCAACGGCGTGGTTTCGCTGGTCAAAGACCGCCCTGCACTAATCCATCTAGAAGAAGTAGCAATTGTCGAGGCAGAGGTAAAACTGCATCCCAAGTCCCGCCAGTATCGAGTTGTCGTTAAGCAAAACCGCATCGAAATCTATGAACAAATCAACCTGAGTAGCGATGCCTTGCTTGATTTGCTACCGATGGTTGGACGGTTGAATGCTGGTTTGATTGAGCAATTGCAATCTTGGGATGATCGCTACGCCCAGTATATGCCGGTATTGCGTTTCATTCTCTTCGATTCCGAGCAGAGACGCTTTAGTGCAGAGCGGATGTGCTATCGAAGTAGTATCGATGGCTGGCTAAAGCTTACGCGAGGAGGGTCTATAGCAGAGCTAGCGCATGCGCTCGTTCCCACCCTGGATACTGATGCATTCTATGAACTCTGGTAAACCTGTATGCACCATTGGAGATTCTTATAGTCATAAA
>JAJZEJ010000018.1 GCA_021828635.1 Chloroflexota bacterium | reverse complement strand
TGACGCTGCTTGGGGAACACGATAAATCGGGCGGCGGACGCGGACGTGATAAATCACGTCCCTACGGATGAAACTTTTCGGAGCTAATTGGGATCGAATATACTAGATACACGATGCTTCATGGCACAGGTTGCCATATATATACTCTGAATTTTGGAAGGATTGAAGAAGATGACAACATCATCGACACGTGGAGATGTGAAAGATATCTCCCTGGCGGGACGTGGCAAAGACCGCATCGAATGGGCGGCCAGAGATATGCCCGTTCTACGCCTGATCCGTGAACGTTTTAGCAAAGATCAACCGCTCAAGGGCGTGCGTATGTCGGGCTGCCTGCATATCACCACTGAGACAGCTAATCTAGCCATCACCCTCAAAGCAGGCGGAGCGGATCTGGTGCTGTGCGCGTCAAATCCGCTCTCGACGCACGATGACGTGGCTGCCGCGCTAATCAGCGTCTATGGCATTCCCACCTTCGCCATCAAGGGCGAGAATGAGGAGACCTACTATCGCCACATCAATGCCGCGCTTGACCACAAGCCAAACATGACGATGGACGATGGGTGCGATCTGGTTTCGACGCTGCACACGAAACGTACCGAGCTGCTACCCAACATCATTGCTGGTCTGGAAGAGACCACCACTGGTGTTATTCGTCTCAAGAGCATGGAGAAGAATAGCGTCCTCAAATTTCCGGTGCTGGCTGTTAACGACTCAGACACTAAGCACATGTTCGATAACCGCTACGGCACCGGTCAGAGTTCACTAGATGCTATCATTCGCTCCACCAATATTTTGCTGGCTGGGCGGACATTCGTGGTCTTCGGCTATGGTTGGTGTGGGCGCGGTGTCGCCTCACGGGCGCATGGTATGGGCGCAAATGTGATCGTCACCGAGGTTGACCCAACCCGTGCGTTGGAAGCTGTGATGGATGGCTATCGCGTCATGCCTGCTATTGAGGCCGCTCCCCAGGGTGACATCTTCATCACCGTTACCGGCGATATCAATGTCATCGACCGTCCGGTGCTTGAGCGCATGAAGGATGGCGCAATGATCGCCAATTCTGGTCACTTTAACGACGAGATCAACATTCCAGCAATGGAGCAGATGTCAACGAATAAGCGCCGTGTGCGTGATTTCGTGGACGAGTATACCTATGCGGATGGTCGCCACGTATACCTGTTAGCGGAAGGCCGCCTGGTCAATCTCTCCGCAGCCGAGGGCCACCCGGCCAGTGTGATGGATATGAGCTTCGCCAACCAGGCGCTCGGCGCAGAATACATGCTCACGAACGCCAAAGAATTGCAGCCCCATGTCTATACACTGCCCACCGAACTGGATAAAGAGATCGCACGTCTCAAGCTTCATTCGATGGGTATCCGTATCGATACGCTAACACCAGAGCAAGACCACTATCTGAACTCCTGGGAGTCCGGCACGTAAATTTCTCGTAGGGGGCGTGATTGATCACACCCCTACATTGACAGGATGTCTCTGGATAGCGTACAATTATTAATAGATGCACACCATTTGTTCATGATAACAAAGCACCTATGCACAACTGAATAAAGCAGTCAATCTGCTCTCATCAAGAGAGGTGGAGGGAAACGGCCCGACGAAGCCCGACAACCCATCTGCGTTTCGCAGAAAGGGTGCCAATTCCGGCGGACAAATCCGCGAGATGAGGGGGATGTGCTAGTACAGCCATACCCCTTTGACAGGGGTATTTTTATGCCCTCTGCAACACCGGTCCTGCCCATTTCACTTCCCTGTACGCATCCGCAAGGATGTATTGGCACGTATATCTGTGTGCGTGCCACGATTTTTAGTGAAGGAGGCTCCCTACGTGAGCAATTTTATGAATAGTCCCAAAGCATACTTTACCAGTGAATCGGTGACAGAGGGACATCCCGACAAGCTCTGCGACCAGATTTCAGACGCCATTCTCGACGCCATTCTGGCTCAGGATGCGCTGGCGCGTGTGGCCTGCGAGACGGCTACTACCACCGGTCTGGTGCTGATCGCCGGTGAGATCACCACCTCGGCCTGGGTAGACATTCCAGCCGTGGTCCGATCAACCATCGAGCAGGTCGGCTACATCAATGCCGAGTACGGTTTCGACTATCGCACCTGCGGCGTCGTGACCTCTATCGGCAAACAGTCGCCCGACATTGACATGGGTGTCAGCCGTTCGCTGGAGGCCAAAGGCGTCCGACAGTTGACCGACAACGAACTGGAAGAGATCGGCGCGGGCGACCAGGGTATGATGATCGGTTTCGCTTGCAACGAAACACCAGAATATATGCCCATGCCTATTAGCCTCGCCCATAAACTGACACGTCAGCTCTCACAGGTGCGCCGCAAGTCATGGAATGGGAGCGGCCCGATGGCCTATCTGCGTCCTGATGGCAAGAGTCAGGTCACAATCCAATACGAATATGGCCGCCCGGTGCGTGTCGATACCGTGGTTATCTCAACTCAGCATGCCAGCTACGTTGACCAGGAACAGATTCGCGCCGATGTCATCGAGTACATCATCAAGCCTGTCATTCCCGCGCATCTGCTCGATAGCGAGACTAAATTTTTCGTTAACCCCACAGGACGCTTCGTTACGGGTGGCCCAATGGGCGATGCCGGCCTGACGGGACGCAAGATTATCGTCGATACCTACGGTGGCATGGCCCGTCATGGTGGTGGTGCTTTCAGTGGCAAAGATCCGACGAAGGTAGACCGCTCAGCCGCTTATATGACACGCTATATTGCTAAGAATCTGGTCGCCGCTGGTGTAGCCGACCGCATTGAGCTACAGGTCTCCTATGCTATCGGTGTGGCACGCCCGCTCTCGCTCTTCATCGAGACCTTTGGCACGGGCAAGATTTCCGACGATGAGATCATTCGCCTCATTAACGAAAACTTCGACCTGCGTCCAGCTGGTATCATTCAGTCGCTCAACCTGCGCCGTCCGCTCTATCAGCCCACCGCCGCCTTCGGCCACTTTGGGCGCACC
>JAJZEJ010000192.1 GCA_021828635.1 Chloroflexota bacterium | reverse complement strand
CACAGGGGGCGCAACCACTCTTCTTTATGGACTATCTGGCGATGGGCAAGTTGGAACCGGCGCAGGCCGCGCAGATTGTGCGTAGTGTCGCCAATGCCTGTAAGCAGGTAGATTGCACCCTGCTCGGCGGCGAGACAGCGGAGATGCCCGATGTCTATTTACAGGGTGCTTTCGATCTGGCTGGAACCATTGTCGGCGTAGTCGAGCAGGATGAGATGATTACGGGTCAGACGATTCGTGCCGGTGACGTGTTACTCGGTCTGCCCTCGAATGGTCTGCACACCAATGGCTACTCGTTGGCTCGCCGCGTCTTCGCACCCTACTCACTAGATACGGTTTTTCCAGAATTAGGCGAGTCGCTGGCTGACGCATTGCTGCGACCACATCGCTGCTACCTGCATGAGATTGAGCAATTGCGCACCTACTTAGCCGACCGGGGGCGTTTTATTAAAGGGCTGGCACATATCACGGGCGGCGGTTTCGAGGGCAATATCGCACGCATTCTGCCGTCTGGTCTGCAAGCTGTGATCGAGACGCGCAAATGGAAGGTACCACCGCTCTTCCAATTGATTGCTAAACTTGACCGTCTTACACGCGAAGAACAGTATCGCGCCTTCAACATGGGCATCGGCATGGTGATCGTACTTACGCCAAAAGGTGCGCTTGAAGCACGTAGCCTGCTACCCGAACTGCGCACCGTCGGCTATGTCACCGAAGGCGAAGGCGTGCGTATGGAATGGGGAGAATAATACTCATGACGATAGATCAACCGACCTTCGGCCCTCTGCTGGCCGAGGGCAAGACCAAGCGTATCTATGCCTGTCCGGCGGATGATAAGCTGGCTTATATGGTTAACAAAGACGCTATTACGGCGGGCGATGGTGCGCGACGTAACGAACTAGCAGGCAAGTCACGCTGGAGTACCACTACCGTGGCCAACGTCTTTCGTCTGCTCAATGCGTCTGGCATCAACACAGATTTTGTAGAACAGATCGACGAGGTGACGCTCCTGGTACGTCGCTGTAGCATGTTGCCCATTGAACACGTGCAGCGTCGCCTCGCTACCGGCTCCTACCTTAAACGTCATCCAGAGGTCAGCGAAGGGACACGCTTCGACCCAGTTTTGATCGAAACTTTTTTGAAGGATGATGCCCGTCACGACCCGCAGATTTCCGCTGAGGAGATCACGGCAATGGGCATTGCCACACCGGAAGAGATTGCCGCGATGGCTGAGCAGGGACGTAACGTCTTCAAAGTCATTGAGCAAGCCTGGGCCGCGCTAGATGTGACCCTGGTTGATCTCAAGATCGAGTTTGGCAGAGATGTTAGCGACGCTCTTGGCAATCTGCTTGTCGCCGATGTCATCGACAATGATAGCTGGCGGCTCTGGCCCGGTGGCGACAAGCAACGTATGCTCGACAAACAAGTCTATCGTAATTTGCCTAACGTGACCGAGGCCGATCTGCAAAGCATCGCCGACCGCTATGCCCTGGTCGCCCAACTCACCAGCCAGTTCAAAGCATAAAATCAAGAAGCAGGAGCAAAGGTTATATCATGGGAGACGACAGGCGACCGCAAGGGTTCCCGCCACTCCCAAGCACGATGGCTTCCAAAAAGCTGCCCGTGTCAGTCCTTGTGTTCGCCCATCGTATTTATGCAAGAGGAGAAAAACATGGAACGATTACGCGATGCTTGCGGAATCGTGGGTATCTACGCACAACAGAATAACGAGCATATCGATGTACGCCAGTATCTCACGCTGGCACTCACCGCTCTGCAACATCGTGGACAGGAGAGCGCGGGCATGGCCGTCTATGATAGCAATGGACGCATTGTGCATCGCGTGGGCATGGGCAAGGTGCGCGAGGTCTTTCCCGACACGGGTACCGGCCTACCAGCTTCATACTGTGGCATCGGCCATGCCCGCTACTCCACTACCGGTTCAAGTTGTGTAGAGAATGCTGGCCCCTTCGTCGTCGGTGGCAAGAGCGAACAGTATGAGGCCATTGCCGTGGCCCATAATGGTAATCTGGTCAATGGGCCAGCCCTGCGCGATCTCTTTCCAGCGGATACGCTCTATTCAACGACCGATAGCGAGGCCGTGGCGCTGTTGCTGCTCAACGCGCAAGGCGAGACGCTACGAGAACGCATGATTAGCATCTTTCCCATGCTGCGTGGTGCCTATAGTCTAGTGTTGATGGCCGAAGGCAAGCTATTCGGTGTGCGCGACCCCTGGGGTATGCGTCCATTGTGCGTCGGACGCATCGGCGATAGCTGGATCATCGCCTCCGAGTCGTGCGCGTTAGAACGCATCGGCGCGGCTTTTGTGCGTGATGTGCAGCCGGGCGAACTGGTCACAATTGATGAACAGGGGATGCATGTGGAGAAACTCTTCAGCTACCCACGTCAATCGCTGTGCGTGTTCGAGTATATCTACTTTTCGGATGCCACCAGTCAGGTTAATGGCCGCTATATCTATACCGTGCGTGAGTCGCTGGGCCGCGAACTGGCACGCGAATATCCCGTCGAAGCTGATCTGGTCGTGCCGGTACCCGACTCCTCTATTCCTGCCGCATTGGGCTACTCCGCCGAATCTCAAACGCCTTTCGGCCTGGCAATCATCAAAAATCGCTATAGTGATCGCTCATTCATCAAGCCCGATCAGCGCCTGCGCCAGATGGAGATCGACCTGAAATTCAATCTGGTGCGCCCCCATGTCGAAGGCAAACGCTTAGTCATCGTTGATGATTCTATTGTGCGCGGCAATACCATGAAACGCCTGGTCGCCGCGCTACGCCGCTATGGGGCGAAAGAGATTCACTTGCGTTCCAGTGCGCCACCTTTGCGCCATCCTTGCTACTTCGGCATCGACATTCCACAGGAAGAGGAACTGATCGCCGCCGGTCGTACAGCAGAGGAGATTGCCAACTACATCGGCGTCGATAGCCTGGGCTACTTGAGCATCCCCGGCCTGGGTCGCGCCATCAACGCTGTCAACGACCCAAACGTGAAACT
>JAJZEJ010000332.1 GCA_021828635.1 Chloroflexota bacterium | reverse complement strand
AGCAGGGTATGCAAAAAGAAAAAAAGGGCGGACAACCCTAACCCTACCACCCCAACACGTGCGATCATCTTGCGCCGATCACCATTGAGCCAGACGGTCAGAGCCAGCCAGAGGAAGGTCATCAAGTTGAAAATAGAGAGCGCCACAACAATGGTCTGTACAAGGCGTGTCGGCTCAAGTAAGATAGCCGTTAGCATATCATCCTTCTTTGTAGAGCGGAACCCATTCACCGCGCCGATCCTGTACCAGCGCCATGCCATTTTCATCCCATATAATCATACGGTTAAGTGTGTAGATCAACGTAGCTCGCGCACGCGCTACCTTATCATCGACAGAATTTTCGCTCAATCCCCAGGCCGCGTAGATGCGTCCATTGGTGCGGCTCACAGCGCGTTTATCATGCAGGTTCAGGCGGGCCGCGATCTGTTCGTTGGTCATGCCTTGCGCCATCAATTCGGCAACACGCAACTCGTTGGGTTCCAGTAAGGCACGCGGCGATTGTTCATCCAGACTACGCACCTCCTGCACGCGATCTTCAATCTCAGGGTCAACCAGACTACGCCCATTGACGGCATCACGCAAGAGCGGGATAAGCATACTCGGTAGGAGATAATTACTTTTACGTACATAGGCATAGTGTGTGAGGATACCAGAAGCGCGAAACTCGCGGTAATATTCGTCATCATCTTGAATCGAGTAAAAGACGACCGGCATACGTGGGCGCTCACGCCGGATAGCGATGGCCGCGCCAACGCCGCTCAACTCATTGTGACCAGCTTTAGGGTCGCGCAACTGCACATCCATTAGAATAACATCCATGTCCAGTTCTAGTGCGCGGGTGACGGCCTCGCGCCCCGTTGCCGCCTCGCCGACAACCTGTGCCGCGCCCGTGGCCTCCAGACCTTCATGCAACGCCCTACGCAAGGGTCCATGATCGTCAACCAGCAGCAATTTAATCTTTGTCATTGCTTCCTTACAAACCTCATCAACACTATGATACAACAACGAACATATCATAGAGTATAACAATTTTCGCTGGCTGTGCCTAGTTTTCGCGGTCCCTCAGTGATGCACACAAGGATGCAAAGAGAACCTCTCTCTGTAGAGGGGGGTTCACCGCACCCGCGTTGGCCCCAAGTAGCCCTAAGCACTCAGCATGCCCACGTGCGGGCGCGGTGAACCGACCCCTACAGAAAGCAGATGCAGCGTTCGCTAATATCTCGCGGCATGCTCGAATGCTTGAGCAATCACGGAATAGCCGAGCGTGGTTGGATGAATATTTTGGTAACTGCTGCAAATCCAAGTGTAGGTGCAGAGATTGGGATTTGGTGTCTTTGCACCACCAAAGGCGTGGAAGACATTCACCAATTTGCCATAATCTTGCAGATCAGATTCGAGATGCGCATTCAAAATCAGCGTGTATTTGAGCAGTTTGGGGCAGATGTTTTGCGTGACATCATAGTAATTCATCATCAGCAAAGCACCTGTTACCCGCCCATGTACGGTTAGCGCAGCATGCAATGAAGGCAGAATCACATGGCGCAGATTCAGGTCGAGCGTTCTCAAATCCTGATTGAATTTTGGCTGATTGACTGTGCAAGTGCTGTAATTCGCATCGCTCAGCAGATCATTCGCCCCGATATCGAGCGTGACCGGACTGACAGTGCCAGGGTGTGCATATAAATAGGCCAGCGCTGCAGTCAATTGTGGTGGTGTACCTGGAGGTGCGTAGGGGCAGCCACCATAGATCATCGTCGTGCTAGTTTCATCAGGGCAGCCCAGATCGGTGACATCTTGCACGCCATGAGTCGCTAAATCAGCATAGAAAGCCGCGACATAGCCATGCGTGTAATCGCCATCGGGCTGATAGCCGAAAGCCAGCGAATCGCCCAATGCTAGATAGTGTTGTGACGGGCCATGTACTGCGTCTAGCCCATCACTAGCCGCTAATGATGAAGCAGTAAAACTAAAAACCAGGAGCAGTGCCATCATGACGGAAAGCATCAATCGTCGATACATTACCAATACCCCTTTTTTGTAGCAGGAAACTGCGAAGTGTTGCAGTGCTACAACAATTTTTCTAATATCGTAGTATACACAAAATAGAGCGACAACACAACAGTAAGTAGCCAAAAGCACAGGGTCTGTGAATGTTTTGGGGTAAAGCAAGCAGGCAGGGCGACCACAAGAGATCGCCCTGCCTCTCTATCGGATAATTCACAAGCCCTGGCCAAAAGCAGGTATTCCATCGGCAGGTAGCCTTTCATTGCCACACTACCTCTAACGCACCATCTTCAGAGTCAAATTGATGGCTGATAGAATGCCTGCTTGTGAATACGCTCACCGAGCGTGATTTACCATGCCACTACTTAGTAGCCAGTGCCTTGCTCAAAGGTTGATGCAATCACGCTATAGCCTTTATCGGTGGCATGGACATCATGGAAGATGCTGCATTCCCAGGTGTAGGAGCAGATATTTGGATTAGGGGTCGTGGCCCCACCATATGTGCCGAAGACATCCACGATGGTCGCATAGCCACTGGCATCGGCTGTGAGATGCTGATTCACGCTTTCAACATACGGCACCGTATTGGGACACTTATTCTGCAAGGGATCGTAATAGTTCATCATAACTATATCCCCTGTTAATTGCCCATTTACCGTTAAAGCGGCATGCAGCTCAGGTAGAATAATCTGGCGTAGATTATAATCCAGTGTTGCCATCGCATTGTTGAACGCACTCACATTGATCGCACAAGTGCTACTGTTGATCAACGGCAGAAAATCGTTCGCGCCAATATCCAGTGTGACCGGGCTGACCTGTCCACGGAGTAACGCGAGATAGATCAGGGCGGCATTCAATTGTGGGCCAATATAGGGATATTTGCGCAAAAATGGCACGGGGCAACCGCCATTAATCATCGTGCTACTGGTCTCGCCAGGACACCCCATATCGGCGATGGAACTTACGCCATGCGCCCTGAGATTGGCGTAGAAATCGCTGGCATAGCCATCATCATAAT
>JAJZEJ010000138.1 GCA_021828635.1 Chloroflexota bacterium | reverse complement strand
TCCTCATCCAAGCGAACGAGTGTCCATACCATTGTAGCGCCTCACCACCTACGCAACTGCTCGCTGTACCACTCATCCGCAATAACCGTCTGCTAGGAGTCATGACGCTTGACCGCTATGATAAAGCTAGCGCACCCGGCAAGACCGCAAATACAGCAGAGACGCCACCGATGCGGAGGCGAGACTTTACTGGTTGGGATATCGCGCTGGCCGAGGGTATCGCTCAAATTGCCGCCCTGGCACTTGACGAGGCACGCTGGCAACAGGAGGCCACCACCGCACGCCTGAACGAGGCCGAGATGCGTGCTTCCAACGCATTTAAGGACGAGTTTATTGAGATTACAGCCCACGAATTTCGCAACCCTATCTCTGTCATCCTCGCTTATAGCCAGTATATTTCGCGTTTCCTCAAGCGCAATATTGACCCATCACTACGCCAGAGCCTACAAGAATTTACGCTGAATATTGAGACGCAAGCACATCAGCTAGAACAGATAGTCAATAGCCTGGTCGAAGTGACACGCCTCAATAAGCGGCAAATCACACTCGACCTGACTGAGATTGATCTGGACGAACTTATGCAACAAACTGTTCTATCACATAACGCGACAATCAATGATAGCACGATCCAGCTCTATATTGAACCAGCGCAGGCTCCATATCGGGTTCATGGCGATGTTACCCGCCTTACACAGATCATTGGCAATTTGCTCCAGAACGCGGTAAAATATAATCTCCCAGAGCGCGACATCACTGTTATGTTGCGTCAGACCCCCGATGAGCAAGGACACTACGTGATTGAGGGACATGTCATCGATCAAGGTATCGGTATTCCTAAAGAAGCCCAACCTCACCTGTTTGAGCGTTTTTATCGCGCTCCTAACGTTGAAGGCAGCAAGACACGTGGTGTGGGACTTGGCTTGTATATCGTCGAGGAATTATTGCGCCTGCACGGCGGCAGCATCCGCGTCGAGAGTAGCGGCACCTACGGCGAAGGCAGCAGCTTTATTTTTACGCTACCCCTTTTAGAAAGTGATATCACAGTTACATATGGAACTTAGAAACTGGCTACTACAGCTTGCCAATCAGATACTAGAGCGCGAGGGATGCCAGGATGCATCCCATGATTTTGATCATATTGTACGTGTTATGGCGCTAGCTGATACGATTCGAGCGCACGAAGGGGGCGAGGCAGCAATCATCTGGGCCGCCATTGCCTTTCACGACCTGGGTCAGGAACGCGAACGCCAGCACGGTGGCGACCACGCGCTGATCAGTGCCGACATGGCCGAGAATTACCTGACAGACACCATTTTCCCACAATCAGCTATCGCAACCGTACAACAAGCAATTCGGGAACATCGTATGACCGGTGAACGCATACCGCAAACGCTGGAAGGACGTGTGCTTTATGACGCGGATAAAATTGATTGCCTGGGAGCTATCGGTATTGGACGATTATACACTATCACGGGGCGCTATAATCAGAAAATTTATACGCCATTACCTGGCGACATTATTGAGCCAGTTGACCCTCTAACGATCCGCACCTTACGCCGTCGCCCAGACTATTCTCCCTCTATCGAATTTCAACTGCTCTTCGGTGATTTACCAGAACGCATGACCACACAAACCGGACAGATATTAGTTCAAAAGCGTTTTGACTATATGAAGGATTTTTTCCATCGCCTCAAGCTAGAGGTTGAAGGTGATCTCTAACCTTGCTCATTTGCCAAAATGACGTAGTTGAAAGTGGCTTCTTTGTCCGCCGGGGCTGTCAAGTGAACGGTGAAGCCGGTGCCAGGATAGAGCGAGACATAATGGACCACAACCGGTCCTGGATTGCCAGTGAGCATCGCCAAAACGATACACTTCTCTGTCACGTTGCTATCCTCAACCATCTTATCGCTCTGCCCACTCGCAAACATGGCACAACCAAAAAACTGTCTCTGTGGAGTTAGGATTGGTAAGCTATTCGCAGTATGAGGAGACATAGTAACCGCAGGAAGCTTCACACTCGTCTCACGCGCCTTATCATGGGTATCATGGATATCATACGACAGCGCCATATTCGCGCTAGTATCTTGCCGGGTCTCACGCATCGTTTCCTCTGTCCGATGAGGTTTGAGGGGTGGCATGGGTGCGGTATTACCAGTTTCAGCAGCAGGTACGGTGGTGGTCGTCAGTACAGGTGCGGTCTCTAAACGCACTCTTGTTGTACGAGCGAGACGCCGTTTGCCTTCGGGCAATGAGGTTTCGTGCGGTGCTGGTAGGGAACGTATTGGTGCCAGGGGTGCAGCATCCACAACATGGGACTGCTGTCCAGAACGTAACTGCGGCGGATTTGTTACTTTTTCAGGAGGCATAGCCCCTGGTAGTATCGGCAAATGCTCACTTTGCGGTTGCGGGGAATGCGCCGGAGCCGCAGGTTTGGTGGGAACATCTGCTCCCTCAGATGGCATGGAGACCCCAAAAGTCGAGAATGAAGAGGTCAGACGCCGTGCCAGACGGACAAAGACTGAATCTTTATGCTCATCATCGAGGGTTGACATACTTGCACTACTAGAAGTTGGCACTACTGCCTTTTTTTGTGCCGACGCTTCAATGCCTTGTGCCTGTATGGCTGGCAACACTTTCGATTGCAAACTCAATCGTGGGGGAATTACCGTCGTTTTGTCAGCAGTTTCTACACGAGCATCCATTTGTTCCTCCTCCTCATCCCAATCATCATCCTGTATCTGTGTATCAGCAAGTGCTTCCGCTACTGAGGCTGACAGTTTTTGCCGCTCTTGCTCAAGCTGCAAATACCACTGTGGCTTTTCATCGTGTTCATTATCTAGAGACATCGCTACCCTCTACAGATGATCATTCTCTACGTTTTAGCTTTCAAGACTCGTCCCTCATATGTTGGAACACTTTGGCGAAGTATAGCACACCTTTATACAAACTGCTACTTGACTAGGCCAAAAGTATAGATCAGTTGCTGAAACCTTTGAGGAGGTAACATAGAGTCACAAGCTATGC
>JAJZEJ010000057.1 GCA_021828635.1 Chloroflexota bacterium | reverse complement strand
ATCGCCGCTCAGGTTGGTATCGCGGCGGAACATGTGCTAGCTGAGGTGCTACCAGAGGATAAAGCCAACCAAGTCAAACGCTTGCAGGAGCAGGGGCTAGTTGTAGCTTTCGCGGGCGATGGTATCAACGATGCGCCCGCACTGGTTCAGGCCGATGCAGGTATCGCAATGGGAACAGGCACGGATGTGGCAATGGAAGCCGCGGACATCACGCTAGTCAAGGGCAACCTGCGCAGCATCGCCGCCGCACTTGCGCTCTCACATGCCACCATGCGTATCATCAAGCAAAACCTGTTCTGGGCTTTCGCCTACAATGTGATACTGATCCCGATGGCTATCCTGTCGCCAATCATCCCATTTCTGCGTGAACAGGCACCAATCTTCGCCGCCGCCGCGATGGCGCTCTCCTCGGTCACAGTCGTTAGCAATTCGCTCAGGTTGCGGAGTTTCAAGGCGAACAAGTAAACATAAAAATGATGCATTGTGCGCTGATGGAATATAATGGGAATAGGCAGTGTGTTACCTATTCCCATCAGTGGGTACGAAAGAGAGAGAGCCAATGGAACTGCGTTCATTAAACCATGCGTCACTGCTGGTACAGGATGTGGAACGCTCGAAACGTTTTTATAGCCAGGTTCTGGGCTTACAGGAGGTACCGCGTCCTGATAGCTTTAAGTTCCCTGGTGCCTGGTTTCGTCTTGGGACACAGGAGATACATCTGATTGGCGAGGAGGAGGAGGGACGTGCCGAACACATGAATCCCGGCTATCGGCGCGATGAACTGGCACGCGGGCATTGTACGCATATCGCCTTCGATGTGCCTGACTTAGAAGCTGCTATCCAGTATTTGCATGAGAAGCAGATCGAGATCGTCGGTGGACCACGCCCACGCGGCGACGGCGTGCAACAGATGTATATTAGCGATCCCGATGGTCATATCATCGAACTGTTCGTGTGGGGCGACAAGGTATAGCGATTAAGCTAAAACAAAATCGTTTGCCCATAGCGTGTGCTATGGGCAAACGACTTTGTTTTAGCTTAGCCTTACCTCTTCAACCAGAGGGTCATCAGTTCCTGATCGAAATATTGGTCGTGTAGCTTGAGGGCGTGACGTTCCAGGCCATAGGTCTCGAAGCCATGTGAGACGAAGAGCAAACGGGCCTCTTTGCTCACTAGCACGACGCTGAGATTGATCTGCTCCAATTGCTCAATCGTTCTAGCATACTCGATAGCAGCTTGCAAGAGCGCCTTGCCAATGCCCTGGCCACGCAACTCCTGTGGCACATACATCCCCCCGAAGACAGCCTTGTGATGCTTCTTGATCTCTTTCTCATGGATGAGATTAGCGATACCCACTAGCATCTTGCTATCAAAAGCTCCAAAGGTCGCATCTTCCGCGACAGTATCTTTGTGGCGCAAACTATGCGTACTACCAGCAATACCACGCTCAAGAATCTCCTCATACGAGGCACCAAACGACTCAGGATTATCACGCAATGCACGCAAACGGATATTCCAGAATGCTTCCGCATCCGCCTCAGTTAAAATACGAACCTCAATTCCCATAGATATCTTTTTACCTTTCTCGGCTCCCACACGTTGGGTACGCCGTCGTATCTATATTTTTGTATGCCACCACGCTCATTGCATCCATGCCACACGAACACAAAAGAGCGCCATTGATCCAGGTAACAGGATGGTTACTTATATTCTATCATATGGCTTTGAGAAGATTTTTCGAGAGAAGGGCGCAGACACATAGTATCCGTTTTCACAGGCTACCCGTAATATACGTATCAGCAAAGCATCAGCTAAGAATCTGCTTTGTAGAGATACAAATAGACTATAAGAAAGCAGCAAAGGGGATGAAAGCATGGATGTAACTCATAATGAGCAGGCAAAACAGCCACCAAGTATCAAAGAGCCAGAGTCGAGACAGGCGGAAAGCCCGCAGGGACAGCAAAAACAGCCAGAGGCATCGCTGTGGCGTAAACTGCTGGCAGAGTTGTTAGGCACATTTGCCCTAACATTTGTGGCGGCAGGTGCTGATGTGATCGCCGTCGTCAGTCACGGTGAGGTCAATTTTATCTCGCGCATGGTTGCTCCTGGTATGCTAGTAACCGTAATGATCTATACAGTAGGTAACATTTCAGGCGCACATTTCAACCCTGGTGTCTCACTAGCTTTCGCCATGCGCCGTGATTTTCCCTGGCGACGTGTTCCCGCCTACTGGCTCGTCCAATTCATCGGTGCCATCCTTGCCGCAGTCCTCCTGCGCATCCTCTTCGGGCTAAAGGGCCACCTGGGAGCAACGCTCCCACACTACAGCCTGATAGCCGCGCTCGTCATGGAGATTGTGCTGACCTTTTTCCTAATTACCGTTATTCTGGCAACAGCGACCAACGATAAACTGGTCGGCCACAATACCGCTTTGGCGGTCGGAGCCACGGTTGCGCTGGATGGACTTTTCGCCGGTCCTATCAGTGGTGCGTCAATGAACACGGCTCGCACACTTGGGCCAATGCTAGTCGCGGGCGACCTCTCTACGGCCTGGATTTATATCGTTGGGCCGTTCGCCGGAACCATTCTCGCTGTACTGATGGCCTGGGTACTGCGTGGTCACACAACGCCGCAGGCAGTTAAGGTAGCAAGTGGAGAATAAGCATTAGAGAATAAATTGCAGCAGCGCCATTGCAGTAATCCATCTTTCCGAACCTATCGTAGACTTATATGAAAACGTTGTACATTTTAAGTACAGAAAGGGAATATCATGGACACAGCAAAAATTTATCGCACTTTTGCACTTGTACTCGGTATTGTGTTTCTTTTAATCGGTATTCTTGGATTAATCCTTGATACAACTCATGGTGCGTTGCTCGGCCTCTTCTCGGTGAACTTGATCCACAACTTCATTCACCTGATCTTCGGCATCATGGGCATCGTCGCAGCTTTCACGAACTGGCCACGGCTCTACGCTCGCATCGTCGGCGTGGTCTACCTGATCGTGGCTATCCTGGGTTTCATCCC
>JAJZEJ010000722.1 GCA_021828635.1 Chloroflexota bacterium | reverse complement strand
TAACGTATGGCTCGTACAACGGACAATGCGCTAGTCGTAGAAGCTGGCAATATCCGCGAGGAAGATTTCGCGGTCATTATCTCACAAGCCTTTGCCACCTATGGTCTCTCGGTGGTCACAGACCGCGCCCTAACTGATGCCCGCGATGGCTTGAAACCAGTGCAGCGTCGTATTCTGGCTGGCATGCGCGAAGCTCGCTATTTCTCTAGCCGCCCCACCGTCAAGAGCGCCGAGGTGGTTGGCCTGATTCTGGGTAATTATCACCCACACGGCGATTCGTCGGTTTATGACGCAGCAGTACGCATGGCACAACCATTTACCATGCGCTATCTACTGATCGAGGGTCAAGGCAATATGGGTAGCGAGGATGGCGATGCACCTGCTGCCTATCGTTATACTGAAATGCATCTCTCGCCCCTGGCTGAGACGTTGATGGCTGATATGGAGCGTGAAACCGTCTCGCTGCATCCCACCTACAAGCAAGACCCAAAGGTGGTTGAGCCTGATTATTTCCCCGGTCGCATTCCGCCCATCGTTAATCCTTCCAGTGGCATCGCTGTCGGTCTCTCCACAAATATTCCGCCTCACAATCTCGGCGAAGTGCTGCGTGCCTGTATCGCTTTGCTTGATCGTCCCTCCATGACACTTGAGCAATTGATGGAATATATCAAGGGACCAGACTTCCCGCAGGGTGGGCGCATCATCGGCATTGATGGCATTAAGGATTATTTCAAGACCGGTAAGGGGCGTATCATTGTGCGTGCTGAGGTGCGCTTAGAGGAGACGCCGCGCAGTCGTTCGCTCGTTGTGACACAAATTCCGCCGATTGGCCGCGATAGGGTCAAAGCCTCGCTGGTCAAGGCCATCAATGCCCGCAAATTAGAGGGGTTGCTGCCCGATGTGCGCGATGAGAGTGATACTGAGAAAGGTACACGTATCGTGCTGGACCTGCGCAAAGATGCTGATGCGGCGCAGGTACTTTTGCAGTTGTTCCACGAAACTGATTTGCAGATTGCGCTCTCGTTCCAGATGGTTTTTCTCTTCGGTGAACCAATGCAGGCCGCGCGTCAACCCAAGCAGACCGGCCTGCTAGAACTGCTCACCTACTGGAATAACCATCAGGTTGATGTACTGACGCGCCGCTCACAATTTGATTTGCGCAAGGCTCGTGAACGCCTGCACATCGTCGAAGGGTTGATGATCGGGGCTGCCCATGCCGACCAGATCGTCAAAATTTTCCAGCAGGCCGAGGATCGCGCCTCTGCCCGCAAGCAGATTGAGGCCACCTATAACCTGACACCCATCCAATCTGATGTGATTGCCTCAATGACGCTGGCCCAGGTGACGAAACTGGATGCAGGCAAATACGTCCGTGAGCGCGACGAATTGCAAGTACGCATCAACGAATTAGAACGCTTGCTGGGAGACCGCAAACTCCTGATTGCCCAACTCAAAAAGGAGATGACTCAGATTATCAAGCAGTTTGGTGATGAGCGTCGCACTATCATTGATGTTGAGGGTACGGTGCATGGCCCAATCACCGAGATTGCCAGCCTGCATGAACGCGAGCCGATGACGATTGTGCTGACACGTTCTGGTACCCTCAAAACTCTGCCAGCCGATACCTTCAAACCAAAAGGCAAAAATGGTGATGCGCTTTACACGCCCGTGCGCGGCGATGAGCAGGTTCAGCAGATCGTAACCACAACATCACAAGATTATCTGCTTTGTCTCTGTTCCACCGGGCGTGTTTTCCAGATTGCCACACATCGTATCCCAACGGCTACTCGTTCCGCGAAAGGCGAGTCACTGCGCAAACTGCTCGAACTGGTCGATAATGAAGAGGTAGTCGGCATTTTGCCGGTTGCCTCGTATGATGATTCGCTGTACCTCGTCACCTTCAGCAAGTTGGGCAAGGTCAAGAAATCGCCCTTGAGTGAGTATCGCACGATTGATACCGATGGAGCGCAAGATATGAAGCTGGCCGAAGGTGATGCAGTTGTCGCAGCTTTACTTTCACGTGGGCAGGGCGAATATTTGGTGACAAGCGATAGAGGGCAGATGCTGCGTTTTAGCGATGAAGCTCTACGCGCTCAAGGCCGTGTAGGTCAGGGGGTAGCCGCGATGGCTCTTGGTGCTAATGCGACTATCGTGAGTGCATCGTATGTGGACAGCGAGAATGCTACCGCAGATTTTCTTATAGCCACAAGCTCTAGCCTGCTCAAACGTGTGACGCTCGATCAGTATCCGCAAAAGGGACGCGCCACGGCTGGCGTGGTAACAACCGAACTGACTGAGCGCGAGCATGTGCTAGCAACCATGCTGGTTGAGGCACAAGACACACTGCTCATTGCATGGTCTGCCGATAACGGTGAGCAGGTGAAAGCAGTAAAAGCGGCTGAGGTGAAGTTACTGCCACGTACCAAGAAGGGTGCGCCAGTGGTGGATGGACGAATCGTGCGTGTGGTGAAACTGTAGGGATCGATTCACCGCGTCCGCCTGCGCGTGGGCATTAGGTAGCTGGGATGGGGCCATGCTCCTTGTGAGCATGACCCTAAAAACGTCGCTTAGCTAACCCTGGTGTGCCGGTTCGACTAGCCCAAGTTGATTCCCTGTCGGGTCGGTGAAAACGGCCCACCAGCCGCGCGGAAACTCTGTTTTGGGATGCACCGTCTTTCCACCGTGTGCTTCTATGACGGCCAGTGTGGCATCGATGTCATCTGTTGTCAGATAGACTAGCAACCTACCTTGCTGATAGGTAATTTCCGCAGGCTCTACAAAACCTCCACGGAGACCGTTCTTGGCCTCGAACGTTACATAATTGTATGCTTGATTTGTTTCTATTCTCCACCCGAAAACATCATTGTAAAATTTGCCCGCCTCGCTGTTATTTGTTGCTGGAATCTCAACATGCGCAATTGTATGATTTGCCACGAACATTTTTCCTTTCCCGAAACTAGTTTGATCCATGTTAGAGACGAAAGCTCGTTGCTTTTGTCCCTCTCATCTCAATGCTTGAGTACTATGTA
>JAJZEJ010000231.1 GCA_021828635.1 Chloroflexota bacterium | reverse complement strand
TACAGCATAGAAAGTGAATAGCTCCCGTTAAAATCCGCTCTTTCCCTTAATCATACCACAGGTTGAGAGCTAATGATAGATGTCTGCAAGGTCAAAAAGTCTCTTCACTAAAAGCCAAATCTCAGCGCGAGTCTCTTCCTTGCTATGCTATACGTATGTTCTCTCTATAGTAATGCAAGCGTGAGGTCAATCGTCGCAACCTTCTAGGCATTTGCATTGGAATGATGTACAATATCAACTATGAATAAACAGGACCATACAATCGATGAGTCTGGCCCTTCGTCACACGAGATGCCAGTGACAATTAAGCGCATCGATAAAACGCTGCCACTACCAACCTACGCTACGGCTGGCTCGGTCGGCTTTGACCTGCTTTGTCGTGAGGATACCGAAATTGCCCCACGTAAATTGGGGCGTATCCCCGGTAATGTGATCGTGCAAACGCCGCCCGGCTATATGCTGCTGTTGACACTGAGGAGCAGCACGCCACGCCGCAAAGGACTGATGATACCACATGGTGTCGGCATTATTGATCAGGATTACAGTGGTGATGGCGATGAACTGCTGGTACAGGTCTACAACTTCCGCGACGAGGCGGTGATGGTGCAGCGCGGCGAACGGATCGCGCAAGGCATCTTTATTCCAGTCGCGCACGTAGTATGGAGTGAGGTAGATGAGGTCGGCCAGGGGCGTGGTGGCTTCGGCAGCACAGGAGCGTAGGGACCGGTCCCTACATAGAGATTCACGGATTCATTTATTAAAAGAATTTACAGAGAGCGTAATGACTATGCCAACACCTTTACCAGATTATTATGCATTATTAGAAGTTCCAGTCTCGGCGACGCTACAACAAATCAAAAGCTCGTATCGACGCCTGGCACGGCTCTATCACCCCGATCTGAATAAGCAGGCGAGGGAGGACCGTATCAAAAAACTCAATGAGGCGTATAATGTGTTGAGCAATGCAACAAAGCGTGCCGCATATGACGCACTCTTGCGGCGTTATCAGCAGGCAGAAGTGATAGCTAACGCTATTCGTAACCAATCAACTCAACAACCTAAATCAGAACAACAGGAGACGCCATCCACGCCCAAAATGACCTGGAAAGAGGGTCTCATTGGCTTTGTACTCGAACTCAGAAAAGGGCTACGAGAGAATTAATTTTTTGCCGGAATGCCCCAACCTTCACCATTGGGACCAGCAGTCAGCACTTCAACGCCATGTTTCGTGATGGCGAGCGTATGCTCGAAGTGTGCTGTCGGTTGGCCGTTAGCGGCCACGATGGTCCAGTGGTCAGAGAGCGTCTTGAGTTTTTTGCTGCCTATGTTGACCATCGGCTCAACAGCGATGACCAGCCCTGGCTTGAGTGGAAAATCGCCCAGTGCCTCGTAGGTCAGGTTAAAGTAATTGGGAACCTGGGGACTCTCCCACAGGCTGCGCCCAATGCCATGCCCAACCAGTCCCTCAACCACCGCGAAACCGGCCTCTTTGACATACGCTTCCAGTTCGCGTGCGACCTCACTCCAGCGTGTTTTTTGCGGAATCAACTCGATAGCCAGGCGCAATGTTCCTTCAGTCACATCCAGCAGTTTCCGCACTTTGGAATTAACCGTGCCGACAGGATGGGTCACTGCCGCGTCACTGCACCAGCCATCCAGCTTGCAGCCCAGGTCGATGCTCACCACGTCGCCCTCTTTCAGCACACGTGAACCAGGAATGCCATGCACCAGTTGCTCATTGACAGAGATGCAGGCGGCGGCGGGAAACGGTACATTGCCCGTGCTGCTCGGCACACCCTTGAAGAGGGGGATGGCTTTATGTTCAGCGAAATGCCGCTCAATAGCCTCATTGATCTCTGCCGTAGTAATGCCAGGCTTCACCATAGTGGCGGCGATCTGATGCGCTTCCCATGCCAGTAATCCTGCCTTGCGCATCAAAACAATTTCTTTTTCTGATTTTACATTCAACTGTGTCATCAGCTTAACTTACTCTCTTATTATCCAGTAACGCACAAGGATAAGTGCGCGTTATAACACACTATCCTTATGCAGTGGTCGTTCCAAGATGGTATGCTCTGCGATTATGATAACACGGCATGGGAAGTGGGACAAGACATGGCAGGTGTAGGGACCGGTTATGCATTGTAACAAAATAAACTGGGTTTTGATGTAGGGACCGGTTCACCGCGTCAATCACGTCGGCGTGCCTGTTGGGCGTGTAGTATGCTTGGGCGTAGGCGGACGCGGTCAGATGCGTGGAACCGGTCCCTACTGAGGATTTTTATTTAGTCGCTAGCTCCAGTCTCAACGGGAATCTGCTGCTGACCCTGCTGACCACCAACTGAGATTTTGCGCGGACGGCTACTTTGCGCGAAAGGAATCATGAGCATCAGAACACCATTCTCCAACTTGGCTTCCACATGCTCCGTATCGACAGGACGCCCAAAGGTGATGCTACGTTCAAATGTCCCACTGGTAATTTCGTGCAATAGCCAGTTTTTTCGCTCCTGACCTTCACGCCGTTCTCCTTCTCTCTGCTCGTGTTGCTCGTGTTGCTCGTGTTGCTCCCTCTGTTCTCGGCTCTCCCGCTCTTCCTCTGAGGCAGAAAATCGACCCTTAATCGTCAGTGTATTCTGCTCTAGTGTGACATCAATATCCTCCGGGCGTACACCAGGAAGACTGACACGCACCTTGTAGCCCTGCTCAGTCTCGCAAACATCCATAGGGGTATAGGCCATCGAGGATATGTCAGACCAGATCGGGTTGACAAAACTCTGAGCAAGCAATTGGTCCATTGCATGGCGAAGGCTCATAGCTTCGCGCATTGGATCAAAACGTGAAACGAGAGTCATAGAAACGTACCTCCTGTAACTTTATATATCTTATCCATCTATACTTTCCTCTTCCTTGAGTGAAAGATGGGCTATTATCTCTCTTTCGCTCTATTCTTTAGGGTAGTTTCTCAAACCTCATTTGTCAAGCAAAACAATACTATCTTTAGATAATTGGCAAAACGGGCAAGCAGCGACGAATCGCTGCT
>JAJZEJ010000585.1 GCA_021828635.1 Chloroflexota bacterium | reverse complement strand
ATCTCCATTCATTTAGACTTGTTGGCTGCTTTGGATGCACTGCTCGCACACGCTGCAACCATCGCACACGTGGTACGGGGCGATCTAGACATCGTGGCTTGAACTTACACGTTGGGCAGATTTGAGAGAAAAGGCTGTAACATTCCAACCTTATTTTTTGAATGTGTTGTAGCGAGGGCGAGAAGGCTGAATAGAATGCCTATTTTGTATGTGGAGCGGAGAGACGATGGCGCAGGAGTACGAGGGAATAGCAAGGGAACAGCAGAGGGTGATAGTTGCTTTGTCTCCGGCAAAACAGCAGCTATTGCTATTTATTGAAACTCAGGCGGTTGCGTTACTCGGTATTATTCGCTCCTATGTGCAGACAATGCGACTGGTAACTGGTGAAGAAGTGCGCCCGATGGCATTGGAGGTCTTACAGGAAACAGTCGTCGAAGCATTGGCGCATGTTGAACGTTTCGATCCACAACGTCCTTGTATGGCATGGTTGCTAGGTATCGCGCTGAATGTTATCAGGCGTAAGAAGGTCGAACTGACAAAACTGCGCCAGCATGAGATACAACTACGCCAGTTTAGCACGTGCTATCAAGGCGTACATAGCGATAATGAGCTATTGGAGCAACTCTATCCCACAACGTTTCCTGGACCAGAAAAGGAGCTTGAGGAGCATGAGCAAGCGGCCCTCTTGCTCGCGCTGGTCTCGCCGGAAGATCAGCATATTTTGCGGCTGGCCTTGTTAGAAGGTTTTGGGCGTGAAGCACTGGCAAAACAACTTGGTGTGACACCGGGAGCGGCGCGTGTACGCTTGCATCGCGCTCTTAACCGCCTGCGCGTGGCCTGGATGAGGCAGCACGATAGTGATGCAGAAAGGAATATTGTATGATGCATGACGCCCTTAATGCATTGAACGAGCAGCGCATCCAGGCATTACATAGCTATGTCGTGGCGCTGTCGCAAGCTGATCTCGATACCGTGGCTCGTATTTTGCAAGAGGCGGAGCAGGATTCCGTGCTAGAACGCATGTTGCTTGAATTGCATGCCGCCGAAGCACAAGGTATGCGTACTCCCGTTGCGCTCAAAGATGTGCAAACAATCAAAAAAGCACTCCAGACCTATGCTTTGCTAGAAACGCATAATACTACTGCTAACCAAAAGACCCATAATAGCCGCAAAAAACGCATGCCGCATCTGAAAAATGTAGCCGAAGGGGAGGGTGAATATTAAAAAAGTCTGTGTATTCTTGTATTACTGCTGCGGTTGTTGTTGCTGACCGGTCGAAGGTTCGTAACCGCCGATAGGTGAGGGCAACCACTCGCTCTCTAGCAAGAGATCGTCGGCTGGCGAGACATCGGTGGGTGTAACTTTGACGGTGACGGAGAGTTCGCTGTCAGCTTTGCCTCGAAAAGTGCCGCGCGTGGGCGGGACATCGGCGTAGTCGCGCCCGATAGCGACACGGATATGACGCTCATCGGCCAATGTGTTGTTTGTTGGATCGAAACCTACCCAACCCAGATCGGGTAGCAGTGCTTCAACCCAGGCATGTGTGGCATCACTGCTGGCGCGGTTGCGACTCTGATGAAACAGGTAGCCACTGATATAGCGACAGGGAATACCAAGCTGGCGTACCAACGTAATCATGATGTGCGCGAAATCCTGACAGACACCACGTCGCTGGAGCAGGGCATCGTCAATCGGTGAATCGACGCGCGTGGCCTTTGGTGTATATTCAAAGACATCGTAGATTGTGCCGGTGATGTCACGCAGCACCGTCAAAGGATCATCACGTCGCTGTATGTTGTGTTCACGCATAAATACAGAGAGCAGGTCACTTGGCGCGGCAAAGTGGCTCGGCATCAGGAAATCCCAGTATTCGTCGTCGGCGGTAAGCTGGTCTATTTCTTCCCATGTGTGGGCGTCGAGTGTAGCTGGCACTTCTGCTGGTGGGGCCACATCAACCAGGGCTTCAGAAGTGATGGTGAGCTGGCTGTGATAGTTAGGTACGTCGAAGTGATGGACGCGATTACCAAATTCGCCCCGATAGTTCATAATATGTGCGCGTGGGTTGGTATGTAGCCGGAAGTCCAGGCTGTGCTGGTTGCCTTCACTGCGCGGTTGGATACGTACCTCCATGATGCTTTCGCTGATGGGCGTGCTATAGCGAAAACGGGTGATATGCCGAATGTTATAATACATTGCTCTTTTACTCTCTTCTCTTGCTTTATGCCTGAGCCGCACCGCGTAGCGTGATTGCTACATCTATCGGGTATGAAAGATATGTTTGATAAATAGCATCCTGAATCTGTACACACTGTCGCCGAATGGTTTCCAGATAAGCGTGCATATCGCTACTCATAACCTCATCTATCTGGTCATAGTCGAGGGCAGCACGTAAGCGCCCGACGACCCGTTCAGCCTTGCTGGGTGAGCGTGTATTGGTTGCGTGGGCAATATTCTGTAAGGCAACCTGCATCATGGCGGCACAGAAGCGAATTGCACGCGGTGAGTCGGCATTGAGCAGGAGAAATTCGGCGATGTGGTCCGGTTGCATGACTGCTGTATAGACCTTGTTGTAAGCTTCAAAGGCAGCGCAGGAGCGTAACAGACCTACCCAGTTGAGATAATTCGGTTGCCCAATGTCGTATTCTGAGGGCGGTTGTGTTGATAGCAGTTCGGTGAAATAGACATCAAGCTGTGATGCGGTTGCCATTGCGCGTTCCAGGAAGCGACCGAGGCGGATGAAATGCCAGCCTTCGCTATGGCTCATTGTCGCGTCGGTGATGCCCTGAAAGAGATGTACGCCTGCTTTGACGCTGCTCAAGAACTGGTGTGGTTCGCCGAACCACATCTCTTCCATTGTACTGCTTTTAACGTACAAGAAAAGCTGGTTGAGCTGTTCCCACATCTCTGAACTGATCTGCTCGCGTATCTGGCGTGCGTTTTCACCTGGAGTGATCAAACAACCGCCAGTGGTCGCAGAAGTTCTACTTCCACCCCTTATAGTTACGTTCGGGACCGTAATGGGAATTTCAAGATTATGGAAGAAAGGCA
>JAJZEJ010000843.1:9594-12923 GCA_021828635.1 Chloroflexota bacterium | reverse complement strand
GCAGAACGCATCGTCGCTGGTGGACGTGGTGTTGGGCAAGAAGGCTTCTCAACTATTGCGCAATTCGCGCATCGGCTCGGTGCGGCGGTCGGTGCTACCCGTGTCGCCACTGACCTGGGGTGGGTGGAGCATAGTCGGCAGATTGGCGCGACGGGCAAGATTGTGCGCCCCAGGCTCTATATCGCCTGCGGCATCTCTGGCGCGGCCCAGCATACCAGTGGCATGAGCGAAGCGCAAACGGTAGTAGCCATTAATCCTGATCGTAGCGCACCAATCTTCGCGCTAGCCGATTTAGGGTTGCTCGGCGATGCCAACCAGATACTACCACTGGTCGCCAAACTGCTCGACAGCAAACAGCCCATCTAGAAAACCAACCCTTCAATCTGAAGATTCATAAAACATAGTGATGTGGAGAAACCAATCATGAAAGCAGTCTTATTTACTGAGTATGGCGGTCCTGAAGTCCTACAAGCCAAAGAGGTTGCCAATCCCGTCGCTGGCCCTAACGATGTGCTGATCGCGGTCAAAGCAGCCTCGGTCAACCGGCTTGACCTTTTTCAGCGTGATGGTAGCCGTCCAATGGCCTTGCCATGCACACCCGGCCTGGATGCCGCCGGTATTGTAGTGCAAGATGCTAACGGCTTCCATGCAGGCGAGTGTGTCTTGACCACGCGAGCGCAAGCAGCAAAGGGCGGCGGCGGTTATTCCAGCTTGATTGCTGCACCAGCTAGCCATCTCTCGCGTATCCCCGATGGCGTCAGCTTCGAGCAAGCCGTCGCGGCTGGCCTAGCCGCATCCACAGCCTGGGCCGCTCTCTTTGATTTCGGTCAACTCAAGCAGGACGAGCGCGTGCTGATCTGGGCTGGCTCCAGTGGCGTCGGTACTGCCGCTATTCAGCTTGCCAAACAGGCCGGTGCGTGGGTAGCAACCACCAGCAGCAGCGAAAAACGCGGAGCGGAACTGCATAAACTGGGGGCTGATCTGGTTATCAATTATAAGCAGCAAGACATCGCACGGGCGCTTGAACAGAGCAGTGGCAAGGCCAATCTTGTGCTTGAACTGGTCAGTACCACACTTCAAACCAGCATTGATGCCAGTGCCAATGATGGACGTATTATCCTGGTCGGCAACCTGGGTGGTCAGAAAGCGACCATTGATGCGCAGGTATTGCGCCTCAAACATGTCACGGTCGTAGGTGCCAGTCCCATTATCGCCTCACCAGCCAACGAACAGCGCATGCTCAACCTGATCGCCGAAAAATCCTTCAGGCCCATCATCGCCCAGACTTTCCCAGTGGAACAGGCTGCCGATGCTCATCGCCTGCTCGCCTCCGGTGAACCGCAAGGCAAAGTCGTACTTGTGCATCAATAACACAATCGGATGATGTGATATACATGGCACCCACAAGGGGTGTCACTACATGTACGTCTCGCCGGAGACACATATTATATGTAGTGACACCCCTTATGGGTGCCATGCCTTTCATTATATGAGTAGCAGGTTTTATTGAATTGAGCCTTCGTAGATGCCCATGATGGTGTTGAGGAATTTCACGGCTTCCTGCTCCTTGCGCTGGAAGGAGTTGCGACCCATGATCGAGCCGAAGCCGCCGCCATCGCGGATAGCGCGTACCTCGTTGAAAACCTGCTCATCGGAAGCAGCCGGACCGCCGGAGAAGATCACGATGCGCCGACCATCGAATGAACTCTGGATGATATGATGTACACGTTCAGCCTGTGTCGAGATGGGAATCTCATACTTCTGATAGACCTTCTGGGCCTCTGGCTGCTCAATATACGCCGTTGGTAGTTTGACCTTGATGATGTCGGCACCCAACTGAGCCGCGATCTGGGCAGCATAGGCAACGACATCAATAGCAGTCTCACCTTCTTTACTCAGAGAACTACCACGCGGATAAGACCAAACTACGACGGCCAGACCAGCCGCTTTGGCTTCAGCAGCCATTTCGCGCAACTGCTCATACATCAGGTTGCGCTCAGAAGAGCCGGGATAGATCGTGAAACCGACAGCAGAGCAGCCCAGACGCAACGCATCGTCCACGCCAGCCGTGATGGCTGAAATGGGGTCTTCCTCGTTCTTGAGCAAGTCATGATTGTTGCATTTAAGGATCAGCGGCACCTCGCCGACGTAGTCGTTGATGCCTGCTTCAATCGCGCCAAGCGGAGCTGCATACGCATTACAACCAGCCTCAATTGCCAGTTTGAAGAAGTAGCGCGGGTCATAACCAACGGAATTAGGCGCGAAGCTACGTGCCGGACCATGCTCAAAACCCTGGTCCACTGGCAAGATCACCATTTTACCCGTACCGGCCAGTCGTCCATGATTGAGCATACGCGCAAGATTGGCGCGTACTCCTGGGTTTTCGCTGGCGTACCAGCTCAAAATCTCTCGAATACGTTCGTTCATTCGTAAATTCCTCTCGCTCCTCGTCAAGTGATACATTCCACTCACGCTGTGGTTTCTTGTATTGTATCACGCTAAGGAGTCTTCATATGATGACCTCGTGTTGAGAATGCCTGAGTATGATGGTACCTTCTAAAACCTTCATGATCGAGAAAACAAGCGTAAACGCCCATTTATATCCATCTTGATTCATGTTGGCCAAAATTGGGTCAAGTGAATACACCATATCCGCTCTCTTCTCGGTTTATTACTTGATGAAAAGAGAAGTACACCGCCAACCATAGCGGATGAGTCAGCGACCCTGCTAACTTCTATGCTCACCGGATACCCCTGTATAGTGTAGCACAGGGGTCTGTAGACACACAAGCGAGATGCGTAGGACAACAGGATACCCGGCCAGAGATAAGCGGCCAGGAATAACAACTGGTACGTGCAGTAATCTCTACATATGCTCTATTGATGGGTAACGAATTGTGATAAAAAACAACAATTACACCCATCAACCAGCAATATATAGCACAGCCATTGTTACTTCAGACATATTGAAACGTCTCAATAGCAGACAGCAAGAAGGCTGATCCTGCGACAGGGGTACCCACCCTCTGGGGCAGTAAAGGCACTGAAGGAGAATATTCTCATGGGTGGTAGTAATTTCGATGTCATTGTACAAGAAATTATGAAACAAAAGCGGATCATGGAGCGGCTCGAAGAAGAGAACTGTGCGTTGCATCGTCAACTTGCAGACCTGCGCGATGGCCGCGGCATCTTTCTCGACATTCATGGCAAACGTTACGCACTTATCGGGGATAGTATCATCCCCGACCACAACAGCACTGCTCTTGTATCGCTCCAATTTGTAGAATTATCGGAGCAAGAACAGGAACAGCAAGAAGAACAGCCCACGC
>JAJZEJ010000843.1:0-9584 GCA_021828635.1 Chloroflexota bacterium | reverse complement strand
GGAACAACCGACTATGCAGATCACCCTTTACGACGCGGCCGATGCCCCCACTGAAGCCATGTCCGAATTGGACGAACTCAAGGTTGTAGATGCACTACCTCCATTTGAGCAGGATCTGGAGTTAGACGAGGAAGCGGATTTAGACGTATTCACGGTAGACGACGTTGCGGATAGACACCACGAGGATATGGCGGATAAGCCAACTCATCCAGATCGTGAGACGCCCCTACCAATCAGTGAGTTCGGCGGCGAGGAAGATTTGATTCCCCCTCCATTTCTCGAAGAACTGATGGTTGATGAATTCGCGGCTGCCTCTAGCAATCCCAGAGCCGTCTGGACCCCACCTCAGCTTAACCATCCGCGCAAGCAGACAAAAAAGCTGGAGATGAACGACGAGGCGACCAAAGCTGCGTTACGCCGTGAGTTGATCGGAAGCTTCTTACTTGAGTAAGATTTGACGCTGGCCTCCTTTGTACTACCCCCCAAACGGTTCAAGTGTCAAATAATACTCATCGAAAATTATAACGAAGCAATGAGAGATGTTTCCCCCAGTCTCCCCAGTCTTCTAGCCTTGCCAAAAATTTCCGCAACAGGGTACCCGCAAGGGCTTCTCCTACAATGGCATGTTGCCGCATACGCCCATCAGTCATTGTAGGAGAAGCCCTCGTGGATACTCTGTTTTCCTCCAACCAGAAGAATACTGCTTGTTGACCCTTTTTTCACATCTGCCTCGTCCATATCTATGGAACGGAAGCAAACAGCATCCTCCGTGCTACTATCCGATACAACGAAGACGGCCTTCAACTCTCTGATATTTAGTGCGGTTCGATTGAGGATATGCTGGACGTATCGCAAGCCATCGAGCGCCTGCCCGTTAATCAACATGTGGTGTTACTGCTATTCTATTATCACCACTTGACGATGCCTGAAATTGCCGATATGTTAGGAGTAGCTAACACACTACGTAAGCGCCTCTGGCTAGCTCTTGCCAAAATACGCCGCAACCTGGACATCAAGGCTGATGTGGGCAAGGAAACGACGCTAACAAACGAGCTTGTTGGGTCGCACATTACCATACATAGGGAAGGAGCGTGATGAAGGGTTATAACAATCATAAGGAGCAGGAAGGACAAGATAACGAGGAACAACGAACGCAGCAGGATGTGCAAAAACAGTCAATAGGGCGTGATGATATGCTTGAAACACGCATTGCTCATGTTTTGCATGAGCAGGCTAAACGAGTACAGTTTACGCCAGAGTTGCACCAGCGCATCATGCAACGTCTGTCCTCTCACTCTCAACCACGCAACAAATACCTTCGCATGCCCATAGTCGCGTCGGCTGCAGCACTGGTATTGATACTGGCTCTGGCACTCTATGCGTTCTCATCTTTTCATACATCGCATCTCGTCACACAAAACCATACCATTCACTACATGACTGGAGTCACGCTGACAACGCCAGCGCAACTGGCTCAGCAAGGGCAACTCATCTCGCTTGACCCCACCGGACATTCTATCGTGTATGAACCCAACAACCAACCCGGCGTCATGTATACTACTAATCTCCAGCATCCTCTTACGGATAACGTACTAGCTATGCGTGAGGCACGCGCCGTAGCCTGGTCTCCTAACGGCTCGGCCCTGGTCATAACCATTACTCCCTCTAATACCTCTCAGCCATTGCTAGCACTGGTGCCAACGGGAAAATATATGCACCTACTTGGTCACGCGGCACTTGCGGCTAGCTGGCTACCAACCAATAATCAGGAGATTACATATATCACCCAGATGCATAGACAAACGCAACTTTGGGCCATCACCCCGCAAGGTCAGGCCACGCATCTGCTCACGACCATCAACATCTCTACGCAGGTGCAACGCCTCATCTGGTCGCCGAACGGCCACAAATTGGCCTTACTGGCAACCAACAGCACCGCGTCCTCACCGCAAACACTGACGAGGCCGACTCAGGCTCTCTATGTATTGAATATGCCAACAAAGGCCGTTCGACAGGTTGCAATACCAGTTGGAGCAACTATCGGGAATCTTACTTGGTCGCCAGATAGCCGCATGTTAACGTATGCACAAAGCGATGCACACAACCATAGCTCGCTTGCTACTATCGATGCGGCTACTTTACACGCCCTTTTCACTATCACGATAACGCGGCAACTACAAGGATGGTGTTGGTCGCCGCATAGTGACACACTCCTCTATAGCGATGGTGGCACATTATATACACATACCATTCACGGCAATGCGATGATACTTCCAGCCATCAAAGGTCATGCCATCTCGCCCTTCTGGCTACCGAATGGACACATTCTTTACATGCAAATTAACAATAGCATCGGTCAACTGGCCTGGCTCATCCCTGGTAAAGATCATACATGAGGTAGGACATGGTACCCCACATGGCACCCACAAGGGGTGTCACTACATATAGCATGCTTTTTTTACGTTATGCTAGATTGAAGGTCGTCACAGCCTGATCGAAACCGGTTGCCTGTTGGGATGCAAGCGTGAAGGTTACAGCAGTAGCTTGCTGAGGAACAAGAAATGTTACCGTACCACTCTGACCCGTTTCGCCAGTAGCGAAGGAAACCGGCAATGTGCTATCGACAGGCCTAAACATCGTCGAACCAATTTTGAGACCGATGTAATCATACGGTGAACCAGGAATAGCCGTCTGTGAAAGTGTATTGTCAACATTTAGCATAATTACAGCATAGTGCATACCTTTAGCGGCCTGCTGACCAGCAATGCTGAGTTGAGAGGTTTCATTGACGATAGTGTAATTGAGACCATAATATTGTAGTTGTTGATTGATTGTAGCAGTTTTTGGTGCATATTGGCTCAGATTGGCGTGCGCACTAAGAGGAATATCCATTTGCACTTCATTCACTGTCCCCAAACTAAGCGTCAGTTTGCTAGCTGGAAGAACAGTAGTGAGCGGGAAATCGACCACTGTACTCTGCGTTGCACCAGCAGGCAAGCCAATACGCCCCTGAACAAAGGTCGGCGAGACCAGCTTTCCACCCGGCAAGAGTAAATGTACCAGTGATGGATAGGCTAAATTAACCGGCACGCTGGTCTGATTGGCGGCACGTAGATGAAGGCGTACAACCTGGATAGCATTCGTCGCACGATCATCAACAAAACGTTGCGACTGTTGCATATCCAGCACTGTTATCGTCACTCCGGCATAGGTAACAGTATTGTTAAGCGTTGTCGTCGTAATGGCTGGCTGTGTATTGGCAATCAGCGTTTGTGACACAATATAGGCTATAACGCCAATTAACACCAGTAGCAGGAGCAAGATTGCAATAAGCACACCTCGACCTCGCTTAGGCCGTCGCGTCGGTAGCAACTTCGGAGCTGGCACAACGGGTGTTGGCACGAGAGGTAGTGTCTGCTGCTCCTCGATTTGTGTAGAACTCATAGCAGGAGAGCCAGGAAAAGATGTCAGAGCATTCTGGCGTGGGGGAGATGATGATGATTCGGCAAGATTCAAACCGCAACGCGGGCATACTTGCTGCCCTTGTGTGAGTGGTAGACCGCAACGCGGACAATAAGATGGATGTGCCTGGGCCATAACTCTCTCCTCTTCACCTGATTATTTCTATTGTCATACACTATAATGCGACGAGTAAGACGATCACAGTGTAACACAAGCGAGAAGAGAAGCTATGACCCAATTCACATTCTTAACCGTGCCATTATTCATGCTTCGATAACAGCGCCGCACTCAGGGCAAAAACGCAGACCCAGCATATCGGGAAGCCGATTGCCGCAACTTGCACAGGTTCGCGCCAATGCACCCCCACAATAGCCACAGTAATTCCAGCGTGGTGGCACCTCATGCTGGCAAGCCGGGCAGAGTCTCTGGTCACGTGCGAATGGTTTGGTGATAGTTCCATCCAGTACAATTCGACGCTCAAAGCGTCCTGGTAGTAAAAGCGCAGAATTAAGATGATCTGGTCGATGTGTTGTGGCAATCACGACCATTGCGGGATGATAATCGCGGGCATCCAGTTCCGCTATCAACTGCTTCTGCCAATGTATACAAACCTCACGCTCCACTCGCGTCAGTGCATCCAGATCGTCGATCAGCAAGATACTAGGGGCTGTCTGCCTAGCCTGCTCAAAGACGCTGCTCAGTACCTCCCGCCCTTTCTGCACCATATTTTGTCGCCGCACACGCTCATACGCCTCATTGTTTAAGTCAACATCCAACTCACCCAACGCCTCATGCTCCTCACTTGCGGAAGCCGATACCATCTCCACAAGCGACGGCATCGACAGGCAAACCAGTGGCACGACCGCTTCACCAGCCAATGCACGTGCCAGCATAGCCCGATTATTACCCGGTGTGCCAACTAGTAGCATTCCATACACCGAAACCAGGCGATTAGACTGGTACAGACGCGGCTTGCGCAAGATATCTACCATCTCACGCAGTTCTTGTTTGACGTGCTGAAAGCCCAATATATCAGCGAAGGTCACAGTGGGACGTTCCAGACTTGTGAGCATACGTCGCGTGTGACCTGTCGATGTGGGAAGAATACGCTGTGTGCGTATTCTAGCGCGAATAAGTTGATCAATAGCTCGTGTGTAGCCTGCATTTGTCTCTTCTGAAACATATGTAGGTAATATTGTATCTACACCAGATAAGAGCAGTACCAACAAGGGCTGCGAATGTGAACAGCGCAGGCTACCCAGCAATATATGCACTGGCAATAGTTCTTGCTGATACTGCGCTGCGGCCTGCTCAGTAGCCCAACGCACACACTCATGCGCGGCATGGGAGAACGGCATGGGAGTCATTGCAGTCATTGCAGCCATATCCATCTCATGTTGTGCCTGAAAAATAGCTCGCACCTGTGCGCGTAAAACCTGTCGATCCATACCAAGTTGCGTCAGTGTCGTCGCGCCCTCTTCGTCATCTGAGGCAATCGCCGCTAACAGCAGATGTTCCGGGCCAACTTCAGTCGCTTCAAAGGCGTATGCCTGCCTTGCCGCTCGGTCCAACAGAGCGAGTGTACATGACGCGAGGGGTTGAAATTCTTCGATGCCAACAATGCTTTGTGTCGTAGTCTCTATCGTGGTCATTGTGCGCTCCTTCGCTAAGTTCGCATGTAGAAAGTGCAGCCTGCACAATTACGCTTACGTTGCTCACACGCATTATGCCCACGTTTTGTTTCAGCTACTCCAGACTAGAGCTACAGGAGAACCAAAACGCGGCAAATTTGTGATATAATGAACGAGTGATTGGAAAAAATATTCTACTTAGGGATAGAACAGATATGCCAGATTTCAAAGTAGAGGCACCATTTCAGCCAACAGGAGATCAGCCCGAAGCCATTACGCAACTCACCGAGGGCGTCAAAAAGGGCTATCGGCACCAGACGTTGCTCGGTGTCACAGGTAGTGGCAAAACATATACAGTTGCCAAAATCGTTGAACAGGTCCAAAAACCCACGCTGGTGCTGGCACCGAATAAGACATTGGCCGCCCAGCTGTATAGCGAATACAAAGAGTTTTTTCCCAATAATGCCGTTGAATACTTCGTCTCATATTACGACTATTATCAGCCAGAAGCATATATTGCGCGTACTGATACCTATGTTGAGAAAGAAAGTATGCTCAACGAGGAGATCGAGAAACTGCGTCTCTCCGCCACACGCAGCCTTTTTGAGCGCCGCGACGTACTGATCGTGGCCTCCGTCTCCTGCATCTATGGTCTGGGTAGCCCGGAAGAATATGGCGAGGTCGTACTAACGCTCAAGGTCGGCGAGGAGCGACGACGCGATAAAATCCTGCGCCACCTGACCGAGATTCAATATGAGCGTAACGATACCAATTTTATTCGCGGTCGCTTCCGTGTGCGCGGCGATGTGCTAGAAATCTTTCCAGCCTACGAAGATGTCGCGGTACGTATCGAGTTCTTCGGCGACGAGATTGAGCGCATGACCGAGATCGACCCACTAACCGGCGAAGTGCTGGGCCAGCGTGTGCGTTTTGACATCTATCCCGCCAAGCACTGGGTAACGACGCAAGAACGTTTGAATGCCGCTATCTCAGTTATCGAGCAAGAATTAGATGAACGCCTGCAAGAACTGGAAGCCGACGGCAAACTGTTAGAGGCTGCACGTCTCAAGCAGCGCACGAACTTCGATATCGAGATGCTACGCGAAACTGGCATCTGCTCCGGCGTCGAGAACTACTCGCGCCACCTGGCGGGCCGTGGCCCCGGCGAGCAACCCTGGACGCTGCTGGACTACATGCCCGATGATTTCTTACTGGTTGTTGATGAATCACACGTGGCACTGCCACAGGTGCGCGGCATGTTCGCGGGTGACCGCTCGCGCAAGCAAGTTCTGGTCGATTACGGTTTTCGTCTGCCCTCAGCCCTCGATAATCGTCCGCTAACTTTTACCGAATTCGAGAGTGAAGTGAAACAGGCGCTTTATGTATCGGCCACTCCTGGCTCTTATGAGCATGAGCATAGTCAGGCCATTGTTGAACAGGTTATTCGTCCAACCGGTCTGCTCGATCCAGAGATCAGCGTGCGACCCACGAAGGGCCAGATTGACGATCTGTTAAGCGAGATTCGCCATCGCGTCGAGAAGGGGCAGCGCGTGCTAGTTACGACATTGACCAAGAAGATGGCCGAAGACTTGGCTGACTACATGCAAGAATTGAACATCAAGGTTCACTACCTGCACTCGGAGATTGATACTATCGAACGCATTGAGATTCTGCGTGATCTGCGCCTGGGTGTCTATGATGTCGTGGTCGGTATCAACCTGCTACGCGAGGGGTTGGACCTGCCAGAAGTCTCGCTGGTTGCCATTCTCGATGCCGACAAAGAAGGTTTTCTGCGTTCGGACAATTCGCTGATTCAGATCATCGGGCGTGCCGCACGCCACGTCGAAGGTTCCGTCATTATGTACGCTGATACGACCACCAAATCCATGCAGCGTGCTATTGATGAGACCAACCGCCGCCGCAAAATACAAGCGGCCTTCAATGAGAGCCACAACATCACACCACGTGGCATCATCAAAGAGGTCAAGGCGCTTTCTGAACGCATCAAGGCCATGAGTGGCGCAACAGAGGAGGCGACGAAAGCCGGTGCAGTGTTAGCCGCGCTCTCACGTGAAGAGGCGCTCAAGTTGATCAAAGACCTGGAGAACCAGATGCGTTCAGCCGCGAAACAGCTGGAGTTCGAGAAAGCTGCTCAGTTGCGCGACCAGATCATCGAGATACGCCGCTCAATGGTTGAATAAACCCATAATATGCCTATATCACGGTATTCTATACTCATTGTCTTTTTTTGTCTGAAAGGGGATTGCATGAGCGAGACAGAATTTCGAGAAGTCGGCGTGCAAGAGGGATATGCCCTTTGGGCCGCATCTTTAAGCATTCTGGCCTCTAAGTAGATCAACCTCGTGTTGCCAAAATACTCCAGCAGACGATAGCCCATCTCAGCATCGGCTTTAGTCTCCATTTCCACGTGCGCCACCGCAATAATTTTACCTGCATCTACCATATAAACCCGATCAGCGCGGAGCGGTGGCTTTAACACTTCATCATTCAACTCGCCGATGAATGTTGCCCCTGGAAACAGATACGGAATGATCTCCGCAGCATGTCCCTCGAACAACTCTTTCAATGAACTATCATATGCTTGAGCCATGTTCAATATCCATACCCTTGCCACTTATTCTCAATAAGTATAGGTTACATTTTTGTTAATAAATAGAGCTAAAACGATGAAAATTGGAGAATAATCAGTGCTTTTTTTATCAATATCTTAACCATTATTACATATCGTAGGGCCATACACATTCTTGTATAAATGGAACGAGCGCGATAACAAAGGCAGACTTGACAGAGCGCGGCCATCTTGCCACAATAGACAGGGAACTATCCCAAAGCGAAAGGATTTACGGTAAACCATGAACCATCATGACCATCACGAGTCGCATGAGCAGGAAGAACTGCATCAAAGCGATTATTTAAGCGGTCCACAGATTTTGCCCCGGCGCGTGCGCCCCAATATGACGGTAGCGGAACTGATTGATGAGCAGTTCCAGGCATATAACGCAGCACGCCTGCACGAGGCGGCACATCTGTATGCGGAAGAGATGCTCAATCCCGCACTGGATGTCACTATCGGTCTGACGATGGCCGGTGCGCTGACACCTGCCGGCCTGGGTGGCTGCATCATCACATTAATGGAGTATGGCTTCGTTGACTTCATTATCAGCACAGGCGCTAACCTTTATCATGACATGCACTATGCCCTTGCCATGACGCTGCATCGCGGCGACTTCCGCTTGGATGATACCAAATTGCAAGAAGAGGGTGTTATTCGCATTTATGACATTTTGTTCGAGGATAAAGTACTACTCGATACAGATGCTTTTGTACGTGAATGTTTGAAGAGCTTACCCAATCGGCCTATTTCAACCTCAGAACTGCATCATCATCTTGGTATGCAACTACTAAAAGCAGGCGTCAAGCCGGAATCGTCAGTCCTAGCACAAGCCACTCAGTGGAATGTACCCATCTACACCTCATCACCCGGCGATTCCTCTATCGGCATGAATGTCGCTCGTAACGCGCTAGACGGGAGCTTGCTGACACTTGACCCATTAGCAGATGTGAACGAGACGACAGCGATTGTGCATCACGCCACACGCAACGGTGTGATGATTTTGGGCGGCGGTAGCCCCAAGAATTTTTATCTCCAGACGCAACCACAGTTATGGGAAGTGCTGGGCATTCAAAAGGGCGGTCACGACTACTTCATCCAAATCACTGCTGATGCTCCACATTGGGGCGGCCTCTCCGGTGCCACGCCTTCAGAAGCGGTTTCCTGGGGAAAAATCAAGCCCAACCAGTTGCGCGATACAGTGGTAATCTATGGTGATTCTACTATCGCTCTACCTCTGCTCACCGCCTACGCTGTGAGCAAGGCGCAGCCGCGCCCACGTCGCGCCCTGTTTGCACAACGTGAATCGCTGCTCAAAGAATTGAAAGAAGGGTATGAAAGCCACAAAGCGGCACGGCCTTAAAAAGCATATCGATCTAATAGCAAGCGGACTTCTAGCATCAGCTAGACCTGACGCTAAGTTTTAGGTGTAGCGTTTATTGGCTTTAGATAGAGCATGCCCTTGTCTTTAGATAGATTTCACCTTGTTATTAGGTCAAAGCGTCAGATTTTTATTTGCATTAGCTTGACAACCTAATGTATAATACGTACCTGTGTGCAACAACACACTGATGTTTGTCCGCAGCCCGTCCATGTGAAACTCACATGAGACAGCGGGTTGTGCGGTTGTGCCGCAAGGCTTTAAAAACACAGGAGGAACAGTCCGATGCTTGTCCATTTGATGTTAGAACTCTACCATTGTGACCGCGATTTGTTGAGCAACGAGGCACTCATCCGCCGCGCCCTGGATGAATATCCTGCTCACATCGGTATGGAGAAGGTCAGTCCGGTCCATCTGTACGACATAGAAACGTCGAACCCATTGGATGCCGGTCTCTCCGGTTTCGTCGTCATAGATC
>JAJZEJ010000346.1 GCA_021828635.1 Chloroflexota bacterium | reverse complement strand
AGGCAATGGACATTGGCGTTCAGACGGCGCAGGCGCTCTCGTCCATCAGCAAGCCGGTACCGACCCTCTCTAATGTGCAGAGCTATCGCGTATACCCCGACCCGCTCGATAAAGATGAAGGCAACGCGCGTATGCGTGCGTTGTTCAACCTGTATCATGGCTATCCCAGCACAGCACCCTATGCTGCTTTGTTGGAGACCACTGCTCTCAACGCTCAGGATGGCTCGAATCGTCTGCATCAGGCCGTATCACAATATCACTCTACTGTGCAGTATCCCACCGATTCCTTCGCGGCTGGTCTCAAAATTCTGGCTCAGACCATTATTGAGGGATTGGGATTGCGCGTCGGTTATGTTACTCTCGGCGGCTTCGATACCCATGCTAACGAGAAGGCGACGCATGATACGTTGATGAAGACGCTGGCCGATGGCCTCTCTGCCTTCTATACCGACCTGGCACAGCACAATCAAGCCGATAATGTCGTCGTCATGACCTGGTCGGAGTTTGGTCGCCGCGTAGAAGAGAATGGTAGCCAGGGAACCGATCACGGCACTGCCGCGCCCATGTTCATTCTTGGCAATCCTGTCAGCAAGGGCATCTTCGGCGAACCACCCAGCCTGACCAGCCTGGACAACGTTGGCAACCTCAAATATACCATCGACTTCCGCTCGATCTATGCCACCGTGCTAGATCGCTGGCTAGGAGCCTCTTCGCAAGATGTCCTCGGCGGCACCTTCAGCGATCAGAACTTCCTACCCAAACCATAGATTATCACGTTGCCAATGTTGATATGAAGTACGGCACCCACGAGGGGTGTCACTACATGGAACCGCGTCGTAAGCGGCGTCATACATGTAGTGACACCCCTCGTGGGTGCCATGTAAGGCGTGAATGGGTACCATGTCTCATGCTCACACTAACTGAATAGTACTTATTAGCTGATGTATTGAGCTATGTAAGTGGAGTCCGTATAATAAGAGCGTGTAAAGTATAGTGTTTCCTTTGTGGGGGACACAGGCATGGCTCATACTTAAAGCCTGCGTAATTATATGTGGGGGGGTATGAGTAACGTATATTCAATTTGTATGGAAGAGGATCAGAAAATTAATGGAAATTACCGGTAGCCAGAAGCTTAAAGCACCACGTCAGCAGGTTTTCAATGCGCTGCTGAACCCAGAAGTTCTCAAGAATAGCATTCCCGGCTGTGATTCCGCCGAGTTCGTCGATTTTGCGGGTAGCCGCCAGCTCAAGATGACGGTTTCTCCGAGCATCCCAGGCTTGAGTGGCCCATACACTATCTTCTTGCAGACGGGTGAGGTCATTCCTCCTTCCCGTGTCGTTCTGATTGCTGCGCCAAGCAGCTCAATTGGTTCAGTCAAAGCTGCCTGCACTGCCGATCTGGTTGAGGATGGCGATGGCACGACGTTGAACTACAACGCCCAGGCCACGATGGACGGCAAGATTGCTGCTACCCCTGAATTTGTCCTCAAAGGCGCTGTCAAGCTGGCGCTCGATCAATTCTTCAAGAACTTCGAGAAGCAGGTCAGCTCGATCCGCGCGTAATACTATTTATCTGACGCCCGTGTCACTATATTCATGGTAGGAGCATGACACCCACAAGGGGCGTCATGCTCCTACCACGGGTCATGACGTGTTTGTGTGTTTTTATAAATCACATTTTGACATGCGCGGGAAAGAGACCATAACCTACAAGACGTGCAGGTAACGTGCGCAGGTAGGGTATTTTCAAGAATAGTCGGAGCAGAGATGATGCTATAAAAGGCTGCTCTGAGTTCATAACGCGCTCGAATACCTGTTTTTGGATGATTTGTTGAGCGAACTGAATCACACGTACTGGCAATTCGCGCTTCCGCTGCACCTCTGCTAGATCACGCTCATATACCGCTCCCCGCTTGAGTTTACTGCCAAGCAGATTGGCTGTGACAACTGCATCTTGGATGGCGTAGTTGATACCGACACCGCCAACTGGCGACATGACATGAGCCGCGTCACCAATCAGTAGCAGGCCAGGACGATACCAGCGAGGAAGACGATTAGACTCCACCGCTAGCACCGAAATCTGCTTCCATTCGGTCAATTCATTGACATGGCTGGTCAAGGCTGGGACGACAGAGGCAATAGATTGGCGTAGATGCTCAAGCCCCTGGGCGCGTAGTTGTTGATAGCCGCCTTTCGGAATGATGTAACCCACCTGCCAGTAATCAAGCCGATCTATCGTAGCGACAATCGCATGATCGCCGAAATTGCCGAAGACACCTTCCGGCTCATCTGCGTTGCGCGAGAGACGGAACCAGAGAATATCCATTGGTGGCGCGGTCTTGATTGGCTCAAAACCGGCCAGTTTGCGTAAACGCGAGAAACGTCCGTCACAGCCAACAGTGAGCAGTGCGTGTATCTCATGCCACCCATCGATGCCATGATAGCGTATGCCATCAATTTTACCGTTCTCCTCGATCAATTCATCGACCTGCGCCCCCATCACTAGATGAAAACATGGATAACGCCGGGCTTCCTCCACCATGAAAGCCAAAAATTGTGCCTGCGCGATAACGGTAATATAGGGATACTTCGTGTGCAATTCGTCAAAACGGGCGAGGGCCAGTTCACCTTGTGGCGTCTGAAAGTCCAGCCGTGGCATCTTCACATGACGCAATTGCAGAAGCTTGTCAGCTAATCCTAACTGCTCCATAATCTCCATTCCCGAAGGATGAATAGTATCGCCACGAAAATCGCGCTCGAAGTCCATATGCGATTCCAGCAATGTCACTGGCACGCCCTGTCGCGCTAGCAGGTAAGCCAGCATAACGCCTGCTGGGCCTCCGCCAACAACGCAGCATGATGTTTGTACTACGTCCTTTACCTCATGTAGAGACTGATGTATCGTGTCCGCATCAGTGGTTTGTTGCTGGTAAAACTGCTCTGTCATGTGATATCCTCCTCTAGCAAGTATGTTAATTATTTGGTCAATTAATAGACCGGCAAAAAATTTAGCGTGTTAGCGTGGCAGTAGACCACACAGACTAACATCAATGATAGCATCTACA
>JAJZEJ010000469.1 GCA_021828635.1 Chloroflexota bacterium | reverse complement strand
TTCAAATGCTCATGCGAGACCCCACTCCCGACGGCAAGACGAAGAAACGTCTAAAACATATTCCCGGCAAGTTTTGTCGTCTTCGTTGTGGCAACTATCGTCTCATCTACATTTATAATGAGCATAACCTCGGCATCGTCGCTATGCGCAGACGCAACGAGAGTACCTATGACGATGACGACCTGGACATCGACCTTTGGGGTGAATCGAATGTGCTTCCAGAATAATTCATAGATAAACTATATCTTGCTAGGTAAGAAGCCCGATCTTGGCCACCCAAAAATACCAATTCTTCTCCTCAAACCGAGATATGCCCACTATAGTGGAACCTCATTCTTGTATCCATTATAAAAACAACTAGCACCCCTTATTAGCATGGCTGCATAACGAAAAATATGTCTGGAGAGAAGTCCACTGACCACTGAGGAACGCTGTCACTCATAAGTCCTATTCAACCTGATGGATGGGTTCAGTTGATGTATCTTCACCAGAAGATACCCACACACATCGTCAACATACGTCATCTTTCAAGGAGAAGAGATAGTTGGAGCAACAGCAACATCAAAAGCGCAACCAGGAACATGGGCAGCGTTTCATCTGGGTTCTTTTGATCATAATTGCCTCTTTAGCCTGTATTTACTTCTACATCATTCCATTTCTTGCTTCAGCAGGAGCGGGGAGTGCCAAAGGAAGCAGTGCTAGTCAATGGTCTCCAGCACAACAACAAAGCATCGCTTTTACCCTTGCTCAATCGGTGCAAAACTACCGCCTTCGTATCAACGAGCGTCGTCGTATCAATTACGGCGATGCTTTTATGCAGATTGCTGGTACTACCCAACAGTTTCGTCCTCCCAATCCGTTTGATGGGATGGATGCCCCGAGTGGACCAAGAAATAGCCTTCATAGCGAGGCAAAGCTCAAAGGTTGGGCGCTGGCAACCCTACGAAGCAAGCTGCAACATTTGCCCACGGGTTCAGTGATCAACATCCTCATCTTTACGCAGGTCAAGGTGTGTCCAGACTGTCGAGGCGAACTGCAAGCATGGGCGACGCAACTACAACAAGTAGCACCGTCTGGTGTCACGATCTTTTTGTATATCTGGCAGCAAACAGATTTTGACATTGACCATCCTGACCATACCCCTGTCACCTCGCTCAGCCAGATCGAACCAGCTACAACAAACCCTGTAGTGGCTACATCGTAGAATAGACAAGAGAGACTGATAGGTATTAAGAGAAGGAGTTTGCCGTGGAAATCCAGTCGGCCTCAATTGAGCGGGCCTTTCGCATGTTTTACTACGGCGGTCAGTATGAATCTGCTCTGGAAGCATTCATCGCCCGTTGGGGAGAGCCTAATACACTGACATTACATCACGTTCTCGCGCAAGGAAACCAGGACGAAAAAGTGCTGGCGATTCTTATGCTGGGATATAGTCCGCAGCCTGATGCACAAGAGATGGTGATTCCCTTTTTACAGAGTAGCGACCCCTTAGAGCGGTGGGCGAGTGCTTTGAGTTTAGGATCACAACAGGACGAACGTGCAATGCCTGTTCTGCTCACACTCTTCGATGAGTTTTTACCGCCGAGAATGCATCCCTTAGAACGCGAGGGAGGACGTTACCACTTTTGGCGGATGAATGTGGCCGCGTTACTCGGTGAATGGAACAAGCCAGCATTCGCGTCAGTATTACGAGCAGCGTTGGAGAAAAGCTGGCGGTTTGAGCAGGCAGATACTAGTGATCGTAAGCAGGTCTGGTTTCCCTATCAAGATGAGCTTGTTTATGCGCTTGGGCAGTTGCGGGTCTTCGGCGCACTGACAGGTTTTTCACTCCCTACTGCTCGTCTGCATCTCTGGTTCGTGCTACTGGCCTGTGGAGCCATCCAGGTTCGTGATCACTACGGTGATCTGTTGACTGCGGTGCAAATCAACACCACCTTGCAGGAGGAGATAATGCGGGTGTTAGCTCAACATTTTGGGTTATCTGTGTCAGAACAAAAAGAGTGTATTGAACGCTTTGCCGACTTGTATTTTGCACGGATGGAGTGGTAGCAATGCCAATAGAAGGCGTACATGATTATTTGATTTACTTCCTCGATTCGTCTCAATATAAAATATCGCAAGGCATCTTTCGTAATCTTCGCAACGGAGGCTTCCATGTGATAGACTAGACAGCCCAACGTCGAGCCGAGCGGTTCTCAACACGCTCTTCACACCTAGATGAGCTATATAGAGCGGACTTCTGTCCAGGTGAAAGATAGCCTCATACATGAAAACGCTGAGAGACGTGATACAATACCCAGAGAAAAGTGACAGAAACATACGTGCGGTAGCTATTCAGTAAGGAAATGGCATGATCGATAGTCAATCCGGTACGCAGACCCCTTCACCTCACAGCAAAAGAATCCCTATCCAGGAACGCAGTATCCGCGTTGGTGATGTTATCGTGGTCAATGCATATCGAGTGAATCGCACCCTGCTCACACAGCGTTTTGCTGAAGGCAGCTATCAGGTGTATGAAACCAAACATTTCTTCCTGTTCACCCGCATGGAAGAACCAATGACTATTCTTGTTCATTGGTTTGCCCCTGAAGAAATCGATGCTGATATAGGGACATATATAATGCAGGAGTTGAAACCTTTAGGTTTCGTTCCCAGTGCCGAGAGATTTGGTCATGTTATCGGAGCAATGATATGTTCACTTGCCCCTACTGATCCTCAACATGCGCTTCATCTGTATGCTATAAACACATTGAATCTGTACCATCATTTACTCAATACTAGTGAACCTCATGTATTTTCTCACTCCAATATGGGTGCATTTGTTGCTTGGTATCGGCGTATCTGTCAAATGTTTCTTGGTGAGAGCTTCCTTGATGCAGGCTGTTTGTTTGGCTTTCTGACTATGCTGGTTGCTGAACGTATCCCAACCCTCAAACGTGTTGTCGGCTTAGATATCCAAGCAGAAAATTTTCCGATCATGCGAGCCATTATAGAAGAAAAACACTTAGATAACGTCCAGTTTGTGCAAGCTGATCTTTTACATGATGATGTAAGATCGTTTGAGC
>JAJZEJ010000434.1 GCA_021828635.1 Chloroflexota bacterium | reverse complement strand
CGAGCAACTCAAACGGCGCATCTTGCCTTTGCTGCCCCAAGGATGACAGAAAGCGGCACAATTGTACTATCTTCTCCGGGTCCCTTGTCGAAAACTTGCTGCACGTGCTATACTTTGAAAGAAATCTTGTTGTCAATCCCGCAATTGAGAAGGCGTATCGGTTTCATTTCATGCATTATTGAGGATGTTGCTACCGATAAAAGCTGCAATTGTTGGGCAAAGGAGGTGAGGAAACATGGACGCTGGCCCTAGTCATAGTAGGCTGGCTGTTCGCATATGCCTGCTTTTGGGACCGTTCTGCTCCTCATCGTGTAAGGATACCAGGATAGATACGCCGTGAATCTGGTAGGAATGGCATCAGCACCCATACATGGCACCCACAAGGGGTGTCACTACATGTATGAGTTATATAGATGCCTGCTACATGTAGTGACACCCCTTGCGGGTACCATGTAACGCTCCTCCGTTTCATGGCTGCTAATTACCCACCGCCTTACTCGATGAGCCATTTTCTGCTAAGAGAGAGTCATTGAGTAAGAACTTCTCCCATTTGCTAGTTTGTCCTCTTGTCACAGTTTTTGCGGCTTTTAGAGCATCTGTGGCGTCCCCTGTAACCCATTACACAGTATTGTGATTGCGTGCTTCTGTGCCAGAAAACGCGAGTCTGTTTTATACTGTGCATTCGTAACTATTTTGTTACGCAGGTGGATAACTTTTCCACTTATACACAATTCTGTGGATAAGTGCGTGTGCATTTTGCTCTTTACACGCGATTTTTTGTATAGACACGTCTGTGACATGTTATACCTCCACGCGATAGGTCGCGTTCGGTCTGTACTCAAAGAGTCTTGGGAGAGACTCCACATACCCTGGAAAGGCGGTGGTACGAATGATCTTCTTGAGTATGCTGCTCCGTAAGAGCGTTTATGATAGCGAAGGGCATCGGCTGGGCGGCCTGCGCGATGTCTCGGTTGCGTTGAATGAAACATTTCCTGTTGTGACGGCGCTGATCGTGCATCCCACGCTCAGCACCAGCAGTAATGATCTAGTGATTCCCTGGTTCTGCGTGCAGAGCATTGAGGAGCCGCGCATCCAATTGACCGTTGCGCAGGCTCAGTTGCCAACGTACACGCCACAAGATGATGAATTGTTGCTCAGGCGCGACATATTGGACAAGCAGATTGTCGATACGCAGGGCTATCGTGTGGTCAAAGTTAACGATCTCAAGTTAGCACAGATCAAGAAGACGGCGCGGCTGGTTGGCGTAGATATCAGCCTGAGCGGCCTGCTACGCCGCATGGGTATTGAGGCACCATTTGAGGCGCTAGGCCATGTGTTGCCGCTCAAAATGGCAGAGCGTATCATCACCTGGAATTATGTCGAGCCAATCCAGGTAGTACGTATGGGTGCGCCAACGGGTCAGTTGACGCCCGCGCTGGCTGGGGCAGGAGCTGGAGCCAATGGTGTTGTCTCGCAGGTACAATTGAATGTCAGTCACACCAAACTGGCCGACCTGCACCCTGCTGATATTGCTGATATTCTAGAGCAGCTTAATGTTGAGGAGGCGGGAGCCGTATTGGAACGGCTGGATATGGAGATGGCGGCTGATACTCTCAATGAGGTTGAGTATCCCCGGCAGTCCGCGCTCCTCAATGAACTTGGGCTTGAGCGTGCTTCTGACCTGTTGGAACACCTGGCTCCCGACGATGCTGCCGACATCCTGGCCGATATGCCGCGTGAACAGGCCGAGCAATTGCTAAATCTGATGCCTGTCAATGAGGCGCAACCTATCCGCGAACTGCTGCGCTACGGTGCTGAAACGGCAGGTGGCATTATGACCACCGAGGTGCTGGCGCTCGATCAGGAGAAGACGGTTGAAGATGCGCTCCTCTACCTGCGCCAGCATTCAACGCACCTTGAAATGGTCTACTACCTGTATGTGGTCGATGAGCAGCAACATCTGGCAGGTGTCGTCTCGCTACGCCAGCTTGTGACCGCCGAACCCGATACGCTGATGCGCTCGCTGATGAACCCCGATGTGATTAGTGTGCGCACAGCTACCGATCAAGAAGAGGTTGCACGCATCATCGCCAAGTACGATTTGCTTGGTGTGCCGGTGGTGGATGGCGACAATAAACTGGTGGGATTGATTACGGTCGATGATGTCATTGATGTGATCCACGAGGAGCAGGCCGAAGATTTCTCAGAAATGACCGGTGCTGAGGTGGATGGAAGCGAAGAAGAAGAACATTTTTCCTGGCGAACCGCGCTGAGCCGTTTTTCCTGGCAAGCAGTCAACGTCGTGGCGGGTTTTATTCTCGCCATCATTCTCTATACTGTCTTCCGTCCTATGCTGAATGCAGCAAGCGCACTGGTTTTCCTGGGCAGCACGTTCACGTTCATTAGCTCAGCAGCCATCCATACACAGCTTATTCTGTTTGGTCTGCTCTGCCTGATACCAATGCTACTGCTTACCACGGGCAGTTCGGCCTCCCAGGCGCTCGGTGTAGCTGGCTGGCAATTGCGTTCATCCAGTGGAAGAGACCTGTGGGGAAACATTGCTCGTGAATTGCAGTTGGGTACGGCGGGCGGCCTACTGGCAAGCATTCTGGCTGGTCTGCTGACCTGGCTACTCTTCCGCTTACCGCTCTTCAGCATTATCGTGGCCTTCGGCTTTGGCCTGACGCTGCTGGTGGCGACCTGTTGTGGCCTGCTACTCCCCAACCTGTTGCAACGTTTCCGCTTGCGTGGCAGTCTGATTACCGCTCCATTGCTCGACCCCGTCATAGCTGTCATCAGCCTGAGCATCTTCCTGAGCATCTCGCTCACGCTGGTCAGCCAGATGCAAGCCTGAGATGGTTATAAGCTCAGCCAGAACAGAAATTCTTTGTTGCCATCGCGGCCATGAATGGGCGAATCGGTGACACCGCGCACGTGCAAGGGGGTGTTGGCGGGAATCCATGCTTGTAGTTCGCGCAGAACACGTTCATGGATCGTGGGGTCGCTGATGACGCCGCTCCCGCGATCTACCTCGGCCTTGCCTGCCTCGAATTGCGGTTTAACCAACGCCACAATCCAAAC
>JAJZEJ010000746.1 GCA_021828635.1 Chloroflexota bacterium | reverse complement strand
CGATGGCCCCTAAAACGATGCCCTCATAGAGTACTGCACGCAACGAACGCGCTAACAGGAGACCACTAAAACCAGCCAGCAGACAGATGATACCCGCACCCAGCGCCAAAGCTGCCCGTTCATGGTAGACGAGCGCGATACGGGTATAAATGCCAATGGCAGTCGAGAGCAACCCAAAGAGCATCAGCCCTTCGGCAATGCGTGCGTGCCATTTTGACTGTATATTCGTTATCAGGCGTCCCACAAATGCCGCTATCAGACAAAGCAGGATCGTCAATAGCACGACATGTGAGACTTCTTTGTGATGTAAAGCGACATATGTATAGATACCACTTTCGACAGCCAATATTTCTAAGGCAACCATAATTGCAATTGAGATAATATTACGGCTTTTTTGTGTTATATCCATAAAGATAGGTTCCCCCAAGACAAGAATTTTTGTAATTGTTTGCTCTATTATGCTATACGCCCCTTACTGACAATGGTTGCAGAGGTGGTTTCCTCTGGGCCACCTGTCAGCTAAACAGCATTCTTGATAACAGCTTGATGGCAGCTTGCCAAAATGTTATACTAAGTCTATGTTTAGACTCACTATGGATTTAGAGTATCCTCAGAAGGAGATACGTTCATGACTAGTTCGTCTGATATGACTACACCCTCATCCTCGCCTTTTCAGTTCTTTGGAAAAGGTCTCGCTGAGAATCCTTTTCCCATTCTCGCGCAAATGCGCACAATTGGTCCCATTGTTCCTGTTCCACTGCCCTGGGCTGCCTCTCAACAAGCATGGCTCATCACCCGCCTGCCAGAAGCTGTTTACGTCTTGAAAGACAAACGTTTCACCGTTGATAGCACGAAGCTTCCCTCAAACACCTTCTCTGAGATGAGAAGGATGCGGGAGTCTTCAGAGACTCCCGGTCTCTTTGGGCAATCAATGATTTCTGTCGATGAGCCAGATCACAAACGCTTACGAGGGTTCGTCTCGAAAGTGTTTACCCCCAAATACATTGAGGGACTACGTTCGCATATTCAGCAGATTGCTGATGATCTGCTTGACAGAGTGCAGGCACAGGGACAGATGGACCTTGTGCATGATTATGGCTACCCACTGCCCATCAATGTCATTTCTGATATGCTTGGCGTGCCACTTGATAAGCGTACTTCCATGCGTCAGTGGTCCGAGGCACTCGCAGGCGGTTCACCAGAGAAGCTTGATACAGGACGCAGACAGCTAGTGCAAGCTTTTTCAAACTACATTGTTGTGCTAGTCGCCGAAAAACGTCGTCATCCCCAGCAAGATTTGATCAGCCAGTTAATTCATCTTGAAGAGGAGGGCGATCATTTGAGCGAAGCCGAACTCATTTCAATGGTGGGCTTACTCATTTTTGCAGGCCATGAAACAACCTCCAATTTGATTGGCATCGGCACCTTGATGCTGCTGGATCATCCCGATCAGCTCGAAAAGTTGAAAGCCGACCTCACGCTGGTTCCATCGGCGGTGGAAGAACTGCTGCGCTTTAACGGACCCGTCCTGACACCCGCTCCACGCTTCGCAACCGAAGATGTCGAGCTTGGTGGACAAACCATTCATAGGGGTGATATGCTAATTACGGGCTTAGCCTCAGCCAATCGTGATGAGTCTGAGTTTACCAATCCCGATGACCTTGATATTGCCCGTCAGCTCAATCGTCATATCGCGTTTGGCCAGGGTATGCATATCTGTCTCGGCGCTCCTCTCGCACGCCTGGAAGGAGAGATTGCCTTTACGACTTTACTCAAACGCCTTCCCAACCTGCGGCTCAACTGTACACGTGAAACAGTAGAATGGCGCGGAGGGTTCAGCTTGCGTGGACTAGTTAGCTTGCCGGTCGCGTTTTAAGCGTGCGTCAAACGTGTTTTTCTTTTTCAGCAGACAAGAGAGAATGTGTCCCTTCGTTCTCTCTTGCCCATTCAAGATCACAAAGCGATGGAACAGAAGACAATCAAACAAGACACAACTCGCTTGCCCTTGCGTGAACGCAATAAACAACGTACTATTCAGCGCATTCTAGATGCAGCATTTACGCTTTTTGAGCGTGTTGGCTATGAGCAGACCACAATGGATATGATTGCGGAAAACGCTGAAGTGAGCAGGGCAACGTTGTTCAACTATTTCCCATCGAAACAGTCCATGCTGTTGCATTTTGCCAACGCGCTCTATATACACCATGTTGAGCCACAAATCCACTCCTACATAGAGACACAACCAACGCTTCTCGAAGCATTGCGCTATATCTTTCTCAGTATCCATAAACATATCTTGACCTATCCCGATATAGAAGAGGCACTGCGCTGGGGATTCTTTCATCCACACGCACTCGATAATTCATTCAGCGACGGAACAAGGTTTTTTGAAACGCTGCAAACCATCATCCAGCGACACCAACAACGCGGCGAGCTTCTTCTTGAGCTTCCAGCAGAGGCACTTGCTCGTTATGTAGGAGCATTGTATGTTTCTCTCCTGTATGGGGTGCTGCAACAGCCTTCATTGATGAACTACGAAATTGAGGTTGAAAGGCTACTTACCTTTTTACAAGCAGCTTTTCAACTTGATGATTCTTAAACTACATACTGTAGGGACCGATGATGCTTTGTAACAAATTACTATGGGAATAGGCTGGTGTAGGGGCCGGTTCATTTTGTTAAACAGCATTATCGCGTCCCTACACCGCATATCAAATAGAGAGAGGATACAAAGATAGTGGAGTATTCATCGGAAGACGTTGTAGAGGAGATCAATAGTACACGCTCAGGCTCGGTATGGGATGTACTGGACATCAAGCTGATCTCGGCGAACGAAAATAAAGTTGTGGCAACAATGCCAGTGGGGCCACAACATCGCCAGCAGGTAGGTTATTTACATGGTGGCGTCTCGGTCGTGCTGGCCGAATCGCTGGCTTCGCTGGGTACAGTGCTGGGCATTGACCAAGAGAAGCAGATGGCCTTCGGTTTGGAGATCAATGCCAATCATCTGCGACCTAAGCGTGAAGGCATGGTGACAGGGACGGCGCTACCGCTTTTTAAGGGACGTAGTACGCAGGTCTG
>JAJZEJ010000073.1 GCA_021828635.1 Chloroflexota bacterium | reverse complement strand
CGACTGATAGAGGGTTGATTGATTGCCCAACATCGTGCGCCAACCACAGTTTTTCAACCGTCACCTCGCCCGTCTCCTCGTCAACCGTCACCTGGGCCACGCAGGCTGAGTATGAATAGGCAGGCGAAGGGCCGACGCCCGCACCCTTGTAATCGCCGTGCAAACCCTCCGGTGGCGTATATGAACCAGCCGCGACCAACGCGCCATAGCGTGCCTCGGCGAGTTGCACCGCCTTGACAAAAGAGAGCGTCAGGCCAGGATCGTCCTCGTCATAGATCACACCATCGGCAACTTCCAGCCGCTCAACCGGCACGTGTAACCGCTCGGAGGCCACCGTGAAGAGCTTTTCTTTCAGTTGTTTGGCCGCCGAGATAGCCGCATTGCCCGCCATAAACGTCACGCGACTGGAATACGAACCAAGATCAACCGGGGTGAGCGTCGTATCAGCCGTTTCAAGATGAATAATTTCGGGCGCGATGCCCAACTCTTCGGCTACCACATAGGCCAGCACGGAAGTCGAACCTTGCCCGATATCGGTTGAGCCACAATAGACGGTCACGCCGCCGCCACGGTCTAAGCGTATCTGCACCGCCGAATGTGGCATGTCATTCCAGTAGATCGGCCTACCCGCGCCACAAATATAGCTAGAGGCCGCAACACCCATCCCATGCTTGACCGGCCCATCCTGACTCGACAGATGTTTCGTCTGCTGAAATTTCCGCCAATCAGCGCGTTCTGTGACCTGCTGCAAGCATTGATCTAACGCGCAACTGGTAATACGCAAGCCATTCACCGTATGTGTGTAAGGTTCGATCAGGTTGTGCAGGCGAAACGCGACAGGATCAAGCTCAAGATCACGGGCAAGCTTGTCCATATGCACCTCGACAGCGTAGCGCGGTTGCGTCGTGCCATGACCACGCTTGGGACCACAAGGCGGCTTATTGGTAAAGATGCGCATACCCTCGAACTTGTAGCAGGGTACTTTGTAGGTCACGGTCTGCAACGCGCCGGTATAGTAGGTTGTCGCAACGCCATACGAGCCATACGCGCCGCCATCTAGAAACGAGCGAAAGTGCATGGCCGTAATCGTGCCATCATGCTTCACCCCCGTCTTAATCCACATCTTGACGGGATGGCGTCCGCGATGCAGCAAGAAGACCTCTTCGCGGGTGCAGGTAATCTTGACAGGCCGTCCCAGGCGGCGCGAAAGCTCACAGGCGCAAATTTCATGCGAGAAGGGGTCGGTCTTGCCGCCAAAGCCGCCGCCGACGTTGGGTGCGATGACGCGAATATGCGATTGTGGCACATCTAGCACTTTGCTCAGTTCACGATGCACGTAGTGCGGCGTCTGTGTCGATGACCAGAGCGTGAGTTTGCCGCCAACGGGGTCGCTTGGATTGGGTTCCCACGAGGCCACACAGGCATGGGCCTCCATTGGCGCGTGATTGTTGCCTTCGTAATAAAACCAGTCCTCGCGCACATAGTCCGCCTCAGCAAAGCCAGCCTCCATATCGCCAAATTCATACGAGACGGCCTTGTGAATATTGCCGATACGTGCCTCATCGTTGATCTTAACATCAGGGTGAGCCAGCGCGTCATCAATCGACATTAATGCTGGTAACACCTCATATTCAACCTGAATTAGCTTGAATGCCTCGTCTAAAATATCGGGGTCAAGCGCGGCCACGGCAGCGACGGGATCACCAACATAGCGCACTTTATCGACGGCCAGCGCGTACTCGTCCTGACTAGACGGCAGAATACCGAAACGGCGCGGCAGATCATCACCAGTTAATACAGCTAATACGCCCGGCAATTCTAAAGCGCGGCGCGGGTCGATAGAGAGAACACGAGCGTGCGGGTGAGGCGAACGCAGGATGCGTCCATAAACCATGCGCGGCAACATGATATCATCGGCGTAGAGTGCGCGTCCGGTCACTTTGTTATAAGCATCAACTTTGGGGCGTGGCGTACCAACTACGCGGTATTGATGTTTCTTAGGAATATCCAGCGAGATTGTCATAGCCTGCCTCCACTGTGCATCCGCTCTGCCGCCTGCTCAACCGCTTCATAAATCTTGGTATAGCCGGTGCAGCGACACAGATTACCAGCCAACGCATCTTTGATCTGCTCACGTGTCGGCGCAGGCGTTGCCTCAAGAAGTGCGGCCCCGGAGAGTAGCATGCCAGGCGTGCAGTAGCCGCACTGTGCCGCACCCAATTCGGCGAAGGTTTCTTGCAGTGGATGCAATTTGCCGTTGCGTTCCAGTCCCTCAATCGTCACAATCTCATGGCCTTGTGCCTCGACTGCTAAAATCAGGCAAGACAGCACGGGGATATTATCTAGCAGCACGGTACAGGCTCCGCATTCGCCCAATTCGCAGCCGTGCTTCGTACCAATCAGGCCCATATCTTCGCGCAATACTTCCAGTAGCGTGTGATGCGGTATGATCGCTACATCGTGTTGCTCACTATTGACATGCAGCGTGATGAGTTCTCGCATCAGCACTACCCTCCTTCCCGCTATTACAGCATAAAATGTAGAATTAGCGCATACTTAGCAGGCGCGAGATTTCTTTCGTCTCAGCCCGCAACTGCTCGGCGGCCCGTTGCATCAGTTCGCTATCGAATCGTGACGCAAAACCAACAATCCATAACAGGGCAATCAGCTTCTCACCCGCTCCATAAATTGGCGCGGCAACCGCATCGACGCCTGTTAAGTACTCTTCGCAATCAATCCCAATCCCCGACTGTTCGGTTTCAGTGACCGCGGCTAGAAACAATGTAGAATCAGTGATTGAGCGGGGTGTAAACTGTGGTAGTGATTTTTCGCACAAGAACGCGCTACGTTGCTCAGAAGGCCAGTGAGCTAGCACAACACGGCCAATAGCACCAGCAAGCAGTGGCACCCGCGTTCCCCGCCGGGCCGTAATGTGGAAGAGCGGCGAATCGCCACCTGCCTCTACGCTCTCGATGATACGCACATGTTCCCGCTCGATGCGTCCCAGGAACACGGTTTCGCCACAACTACGCGCTAAGCGTTCCATCGCCGGTAGCGCAAAGCGGCGCAGACCAGCTCGCT
>JAJZEJ010000169.1 GCA_021828635.1 Chloroflexota bacterium | reverse complement strand
CACATCGGCCAGCACTGCCAGCGCGATCAGGATAAATGAGACCTGTAGTAGTGGGTCGGTGCGGCGTAGAATGATCAGTATAACAGCCAATACGAGAAAAATGTCCCACACAGGATAGGAGAGCGCAATAATGAGTGTTAGAGGTGCTACCTGGCCGAGCTGGGCTTTGTAGAGTGGGCCGATCAGAAAATACCAGCTTACACCTAGCAAACAGAGTGTACTGATGCAGGCATCCATGACTGTGCGTGTGCGAAAACGTAAGCGTGTTGGCATGAGCAGCAACCCGATGCCGACTAGAGGATAGAAGAGATTGAAGCCGATGTCAGCATATGAAGGAAAGGGACTTTGCCCGATATATTCCAGGTAGAGGTAGTACAATCCGCCAATGCCACTGGCAACCATGCCCCAACCTACCAGTATCCAACCCAGACGATGCGCTTTTGGCAGCAATAACGGCCCCCTGCGCATCCAGTAGGCACACTGGAACGCCCAGAGGGCCGCTATAAAAGCCGACACAGAATACATAGCATCGGCAAAAAGTATGGTACCATGATTACCGTCAATATGGAAAAGCATCCACAACATACTGATGGTGATGACCAGAATGGTTAGTGCCGTCGCAAAGAATGTCCGGCGTCCCATGCGCTGCATATCAGACAGGCTAGGATGCGCGGTCACGCCGATCTCCATAATACGGTCTCCTGACTTCCGTGCCAGTAAAATACCGGTGGTCTCACACCAGTATAAGGAAGATTGCTCTTTCCGTCAACCTCCGTGGTTGGTACGAACAAGATCAAGATACCAGAATGGTTGCCGTTTGCGCAACATAGGCTTGGAGCGTACCGCGTTGCCGGGAATGCTATCACGAATATCATAGGCCAGTTCGCCAGTTAGCGAGCCAGCTACATCACCGGGACTGTAGCTCAGCGTGTGTGTAGTGCGCCGTCCGGTACGTTGCTCACGTGTATCAATCGTCATCATCAATAGCATCGGCTCTCCTTCGTCCGCGACGACCTCGTGCCACGGATAGGTCGTTGTCAATGGTGGGTAGATGCCACTCAAGCCATTGGCCCGCACACCGTTCATCTCGCCATACCAGTTCGACACCACCAGGTAGACATTATGCTCGTTGGAGCGTACACGCCAGATGAGATAATGCAATGGATCATATTCACCTGGATCGACCGGCATGGGATGCGCTACCTTCGTCGGTGGTAGACCAATAGCTTCGGGGAAGTTTAGGCAGCTTGGTGCGCAGACTACATCCGCACCTTTACCAGCTAGCACACGCAACGTTTCAGGAAACAATACATCATAACCGGTTGCCAGGCCGATACGTCCCGTCGGTGTATCGAAGACGGGCAGGCCAAGATTGCCTGGTTGCGCCCATAGTTGTTCGTTGCGTGTCAGATGCAGTTTGCGATACTTCCCATAGACGCCTTCCGGGTCGATCAGTAATACAGTGTTATAGTAGTTACCCTGGTCACGTTCCGCGACACCCACCACCAGGCTAATCTGCCATTCATCAGCCAGGCGCACCAGTTCGTTCGTCTCTGGGCCGGGTACACGAATAGCGCCATCGCGTAGACGTGCGGCCAGCGCCTCCGGCGAGAGTTGTCCCTGGATGTCTGCTCCTGTCGGTGCTGGTCCTGGCAAAAGTAATTCTGGTAAGACGAGCAGGTCCGGTCGCGCTGGCGAGTGATCGGCCATCAATGTGTGCAGCATATCGCGCAATGTTTGCACACGTCGTTCAGGCGTTTCTGCTACCAGATCATATAAATTGGCCTGCACGCTCCCCACGCACGAGAGCTGTCCTGGCGGTAGCTCGCCTAATGCATACAATCCATGATAGCGCAGTGGCTCCCATAGGTAGGTGTTATGCAGTAGTGATACATATTCGGCAGGATGACGATCAGCTAGCCGGTCGCCAACAGAGCCAGCAGAGCCAGCAGAGCCAGCAGCATCAGAAACATGGCCCCATTCTTTATTGCGGCTCTGGCGCAGGTCAACCTCACCGTAGACAATACCCTCACCATCATCGATATATGCCTGCAATGAACCATCGGGATTGATAATGCAACTACCGCCGCTAAATTGCGTCCCGCGTTCCAGGCCATAACGATTGGCGGCAACGAAGTAGACCCCATTTTCAAAGGCGCGTGCCATCCAGCAGGTGCTGGGGCTTTTCTCTTCCAGCCAATTGGTCGGAAAGAGTAGCACATCGGCACCGTGCAGTGCTGGAATACGCGCCGCCTCGAAGTAGCAGGCATCCATGCAAATGAGACAACTCAAGCGGCCCAGGGGCGTCTCCCAGACAGGCATGCCCAGGTCGCCATCACGCGCCCAACGTGGTTCTGAAATGAACGAATGTACCTTGCGATATGTTCCAACGATGCCTGCGGGGCCGAGCAACACGGCACTATTGTAGTAGACATTTGTGTGAGGATCGACCTCCGGCATACTCAGCGTGATATAGCAATTGAAGCGGGTCGCCAGCTCTTGAAAACGGCTGGTGGTTGGGCCAGGGATCGGTTCAACATGGGAAGCAATCTCCTCACGGGACTCCCAACAGTAGCCCGTTGTTGCCATCTCCGGTACCACAATTAGGCGTGCGTTCCGTTGTGCTGCCTCTTCAACAAGCCGCAGCAGATCCCGCACATTTTTTTCTTTCTCACCCAACGTTGGCTCATACTGAATGGCCGCAACGCGATACGTTGTGAGCATGGGAGAAGATGGAGAGGATGTATTCATGATGGCTCCTGGATGTTCAGCTTCGCAGCAGGCGAAAGCATTGACATTTTTGCGTGCTGATACCCATGCATTGCACATGACGAACTAGCACATCCACGTCGTTAAAAAACGTCGTTAAAAACCATAGTACTAGCTATACAATGGTCAAGGTTACAGAGTACCCCTTTGCGGGTATTCTGTGCGCTATAATGTAAAGAAGCGACTTGGCCGTCTGCATAAAGCACAACATTGTCTCGTAAAATATACGACAAGATAGAAGCGTTCCATCACACAAGTTCACATTTTTAGGAGTACATTAACATGCGACGTATTGTGATTATGGCTGAGGGATTG
>JAJZEJ010000819.1 GCA_021828635.1 Chloroflexota bacterium | reverse complement strand
GACCAGCAGAACTTTTTGCATCCTGGCATCATTTACAACGATGCCGCGCCACAGTTCGTCAACTATGCGCTCAACGAATTGGCGCAAGACTTGCACGTCAAAATTCCAGACCTGGCGCGTTCCGGCCTGGTGGTTTCAACAACACTTGACCTCAAGCTCCAGAATCAGGTTTTGAAAATCGCCCAGCAGCATATCGCGGCTTTGGCGCAGGCACACCACATGTCAAACTCCGCCGAGGTATTGATCGATTTCCACAATGGCGACATTCGTGTTTTGCTAGGGAGTGTGAACCCGAATAATCCTGTTGATGGCCAGTTCGACGTGGCCTCGCAGGGCTATCGTCAGCCCGGCTCATCCTTCAAACCGTTCATCTATGCTACAGCCTTTGAGCAGGGAGTTAGCCCTGGCATGATTGTCGATGACGCGCCACTCTCCGTGCCGTTGTGCTGTGGTTTGCCACCCTATACGCCACACAATTACGACCTGCTTTATCATGGGCTGGTGACGTATCGCTACGCGCTGCAAAACTCGTTCAACATTCCCGCCGTCAAGTTGCTGATGCAAACCGGTGTGCAGGCATCATTGCACACGGCGCAGGCAATGGGCATTACCAGCTACGAGGGTACACCGAACTATACAATGGTGCTGGGTAGCCTGAGTGTCCATCTGCTCGATGAGACCTCGGCCTACGGCGTCTTTGCCAATGGTGGGGTGCGCGTTCCGGCCCATGCTATCGATACCGTGATGGATACGCAGGGTCATGTGATCTTTCATTTCCAGCCCGTCGGCAAGCGTGTTCTCAGTAAACAAGTATCTTACATGATGACAAATGTGCTGAGCGATAACAATGCGCGTGTTTTCGAGTTTGGTAAGTGTAGTGCGCTCTACCTCTACAGCAATAGTCAGCAGCAGTGTTACGCGGGCAATCCTGGGCAGGTGCGGCCTGCTGCCGTGAAGACGGGTACCTCGAATAATTTCCGTGACAACTTGACGGTTGGTTATACGACTGACTACGTGATGGGCGTCTGGTCTGGTAATAACGATAACTCGCCGATGGTCAACGTCACGGGCGTGGATGGCGCGGCTCCCATCTGGCATGATAGTCTTTTATTAGCCGAACAGGGCCATGCGGTACAAAACTTTGTCAACCCCGGTGGTCTGGTTCGGCGCACCGTGACCTACGACGGTATCACAACAACCGATTGGTATCTGAAATAATATATGATATGCGGGTGCGATCAACCAGGGCGTCATGATAACCAATTTCCGTTGTGAAAATCCATCATTGCACGCTATTGTTGTGTTGCTTGTTGAGTGTAACGCACATGAGGGAGAATGCAAGTCTTGTTGCTTTTAGGGATGTGGTTCAAAGTTGCGCGTACAAGCGTAGAGGCTCTGCTTGGAAAAACAGGTTCAAGCTCAATCTGCAAAAAAATGAACCACACCTTGCCTTTAGAGTGCCTTCAGGAGCCAGCGTGCGGTTTCCTCGTTGGGAGCCAGTGCCAATTGCGTGATGAAGATCTCCAAACCTTCTGCTGTCTTGACACGTGGGAGCTTCTCCTGTGCCAATGGGAGTATGTCTGGGAAGCGCCCTTCAACGATATGCAGAGCAGTATTCTCCAAGCTTGCCCGTGCCGCTTGGGCCTCAGCCTCTTTCGCCTGGGCCTCAGCCTGCATTTTCGCCTCTTTCGCCTGGGCTTCAGCCTGTATCTTCGCCACTCTGGCATCTATATCACGCTTGAGCGCCTCCATCTCAGCCTTATACCTGGCTTCCCGTTCCGCTTCCTGTTTGGCATATTCCGCTTCCCGTTTGGCGTGTTCTGCCTCACGCTTGGCGTGTTCTGCCTCACGCTTAGCAACCTCTTTATCGATCTCTTTAGGAAGCTTTTCAGCGATGCCTTTCGCTACGCCTGTGGCGATTTTCTGTTGCAGATAGGGGTCTTCTTCAAGTAGTTTGTTGAACATGTTCAATTCCTCCTGGACTCTCTCTTTGTCTTCAAGTGGGAGTGCCTCCGCACGCCGTAATAAGACACCTAGCCAGCGAAGTTGTTCGCCTAATTTGGTTTCATCATCCTTGTAGTATTGTACCATTTCCTCAATTGCCTGCAAAAGCTGTGTCTGATCAACATGTGCCATCGCTGGCAACAACGGGTACAGGTTCACGCGATGCTCGTGCAGGTACTTGCTAGCTTCTTCTTCCCAGAGCGCGATTGTATGGAAGTGAAAGGTCACGATTTCTTCATCCCCGCTCATCTCCCGAAACGGTGACGTTGCCATCGTGGTGGGAAAAGGATAGATGATAATTGATATGACGGGTACGTTATGGGTGGAGTGCAGATGCGCATGATAGTTGTGCAGTCTGGCCCCCATATGTGGGTTGGAGCCGGACTCAAACTCCACATGCAGAACATGGTCGAGGTGCTTATAGAAAATCTTGTAGGCGTAATCCACGCGCATCGGTGTTCTGAGTACCTCGATGTTGAGTGTTTCCAGGTACTTGGCACCAGGGAGAAAGGCATTGATGGCCTGTTGTTCGTTGTCTGCAAAGAGCGACTTCATCAAATTATCATAGGGCTGTTGTTGTGTCAACGAGACATCAGCGCGACGGTGTTTGTGCAACAATTGTGCTGCTAAAATGTGTATCGTGCGATGTTTGCGCAGTAGGTGTCCTGCTGGCATGGTGGGGCGACGATCTTTGGGCATATTACCCGACCTCCTCATCTCAATGACTGTCCGCTGAGCATAGCATAGTGAGTTGGTTGAGGGGAAGGGAGATTTCTTAACCATTATGACGTGTCGTGGGGCCAAGCATAATCAGCAAAGGCAAATTACGCGCATTTTCATCGGAGCCTCGTGAATGACGCCTCTACACTCCCCATACAACCCCCATTCACATCAATCGTATACTTGATAAGCAATCAAAACACAGAGATGTTAGCGCGAAGCAAGAGCAGCAAGGACATCGTTTTCATAGAAGAGAGGCAGAAAGCAATGGGTGACGAATGGGATCAGCGCCGCTACACAGGCGAGCCGAATCAGCAACCACCAGAGCAACCTAACCAACCTCGCGTTTCTTTTCGCGAT
>JAJZEJ010000199.1 GCA_021828635.1 Chloroflexota bacterium | reverse complement strand
CACGTCTCATCAAAGATGCACAGTCCCGGCGACTCTCCTAGCCAGATAGCCAGTGCGACATCAAACATCTGTACAGATACATGACCAACATCGCGGCGCACCCATTCATCAAAGATCGTGTTCAGAAAGCGCCCATAGTCTTCACCAGTGACCGAGCGCGGGCTGACCTGTGTTCCTTCCTGAAAACGGAGCGGATGCACGCGCTCAACGATGGGAATGAACTGGATAAACGCTGCTCCAACCTCATCACGCAAGAAGCGATACACGTCGAGCGGATGATAGACGTTGGCAGCGTGAACGCAGGTGAGAATATTGAACTCGACTTGATGGCGCTGGAGCAGTTGCACCCCAGCCATCACCTTATCGAAGGTCGGCTGACCACCTTTGTCAACACGATAGGCATCGTGGAGGGGACGTGGTCCATCCATGCTCAGGCCAATGAGAAAATGATGTTCGTGAAAGAAAACACACCATTCGTCGTCCAGGTGGGTTCCATTGGTCTGGAGAGCGTTGAGAATGCGCATCCCTGGTCGGCGGTACTTGTGTTGCAACGCCACGGCTTTGCGATAGAATTCAAGCCCCATCAATGTCGGTTCGCCACCCTGCCAGGCAAAGACGACCTCGGAAACACGTTGAGCAGCAATATATTGGCGTGTGTACTCCTCCAATAATTCATCCGACATACGGAAAGTGGCATCAGGATACAACTGCTCTTTAGCCAGGTAGAAGCAGTACTGGCAGTCCAGATTGCAGATGGAACCGCGCGGCTTGAGCATCACCTGGAAGGCTGGCGGAGCCACTACAAAATTGTTTTCCCTTCCATCAGGAAAGAGTTCATTATTACTTAATACTTTCATGGTCTCATCTCTCCCTTCCATGCCAGGCGTGACATCCCTATGCGAGAGCCACACCTAGCATTGAGAACACGACAAGAGGGAGTCGCCTCCTTTGCTATGCTACTTGCTGAGGCTGTCCCTGGAGGCTTACCTGCACCTTCTGCACATCAGGCCAATAGGTACGATACAACAGGAAGATAACTACTGTGTTTATGAGCATCACACCGACTAACGCGACAAAGAAGACTGGTCGCAGGCCGAATTGTTGTCCGAGAAAGCCCGCCAGCAGGTTGTAGATAGCCCAACCAATTGACTCAACTATGGATAACATGACAGCGAAGGCGGCCCCACGCAATGCTGGAGGAACCACTGCATAGACAATGGGACGGTTGATGCCTGGATTGACCCCTTGCAAGAAGAGCATGGCGAAGAAGAAAGCAACCAGGATGACAGCACCCCATTTGAATAGGATACCGAAGAAAGCGACTCCCGCGAAGAGGAACTGCGCCAATTGCAACATCAAAACGCGCCCGTAGCGAGGGCTGATCTTGCTCGCCTGATCGGTAAAGATACCACCTGCGAAGCTCCCCAAGACATAGCCAAGCTGGGCTGGTCCGAAAATGAGAGTCGCCTGCGGGAGAGTATAATGGAAGACCGTGACCAGATAGATCACGCCGAAGGATTGCAACAGCAGATGTCCGCTGAGCAGACGCGAGAGGAGCATCAGTACATAGCTTGGGATGCCGAAAAGCTGGCGCACATTGCCCCAAGTGAGAGACGGAGGGTGCGGAGTCTGCTCAGCAGTGCCAGAATGTCTCAACTCAGTGGCCCCTCGTTCGGGAACATGTACGGCGACCAGGGTCAACAGACCAGCGATGCCCATCACCACACCCACGATATAGTAACCCACACGCCACCCATGAGGGATATTAGCAAGCTGACCCAATAGCGGGGTAGTGATGGCACCAACCAGCCCAAGAATGCCAAACATCATGCCTGTCGCGCTCCCTCGTAACGTGTCTGGAAAAAGATCACCTACGATCTCTGTGATGATGGGGAGTGCAGCAACTGTGCCAATCGTGGCGATCACAAAGAGGATCAGGAACTGCGTAAAGTTCTGGGAAAAGCCAATCGCAACCGTCAACAAACCGAAGACGACAGTTGCGATCACCAGAACAAGTTTACGATTGATGCGCCGCGCCAGTAAAACCCACAGAGGGCCAAAGAGAGCTGAGATTAGCTTGGCAAGAGCGGTGAGAATGCCCAGTATACCGAGACCTAAGCCCAGGTCAACACGGATGAGGGCGAATAACGTGCTGACAATGCCAGATTCATTGGTATCGGCAAATAGCGTGAACGTCAGAATCAAATTGCTCAACCAGCGCCGCTTGATTGGCATCGCCGGTGCTTCTGGAAAAACTAGAGGAGTGGGAGCAAGCTCCGCAGCTACGGGGTTCAAATCAACTTCCAGACCATCAATCATGTGGGGGTCGTATTGCTCAGACATAATTGCACTCCTTATGTAACTTGGGGCTTGTCTTGTTTCTGGTTGATTGGAAAGGTTCGCTGGTGTCTACTGCTGTTTTTGCTCATCCTTTTTCTGTTTCCTCAGCTCCTGTTGGACAAGCTCGTGCTGAAGCGCACACAAGAGATGCTCCTCGCGGACTTCTCCCTCGGTTGGCAGTCCCAGGCGCTCAAACTGCTCAACCGGGGCGTCATTCCATTGCATCCAGGCAATCATCAGCCGAATCATGCCACGCTCTACCTTGTCATCGACGATTGGATGTTCCTGCTTGGGGTCTGTCGCCAGATCAAAAAGCATCGTCCCGAAGTTATGGGCATTGACCCAGGGACGACTGGGAATCCTCAGCGTGCGAATACCTTGTGTGAAGGAGAAAGGCTCAGCCAGACTCATATCCTGGAGTTCGGCGACGGCAAAGCGGTCACCCATATGTGTGGGCATCAGGGTATAATCGAAAAGTGGTGTATTCTCAGGGCGCACGGGCGCTCGCATATAGATATAGCGGCCATCAGTGACGTTGACATGCCCTCCGAAAACTCCAAATAAGCCTGCTGGCCGCGCAGGCTGATCGTGAGCGATTCTCTCTCGTAACGACGTCCCTTGCATGGTCGCTGGAATTGGAACGTGAAAGAACTCAAGCAGTGTTGGCGCGAAATCGATCCACTGCACAAGACTTTCACGCCGCTCGCCAGCCTTGCACACGCGCGGATCCCAGATGAACAGTGGG
>JAJZEJ010000790.1 GCA_021828635.1 Chloroflexota bacterium | reverse complement strand
GGCATTCCGGCTCTGCTCGCTCCTGCCATCGGCCCGACCTTTGGTGGCTACCTCGTCACCTATATTGGTTGGCAGGCGATCTTCTATATCAACGTCCCTATAGGCATCGCCGCCATTATTCTTGTTGCTATCTTCATTCGCGAGTCTCGTACAGAGGCTGGTCTGCGCTTCGACTTCTTAGGCTTTCTCTTCGCAGCAGTTGGTCTGGCCTTGATGCTGTATGGCCTCTCGGATGCCAGTACAGACGGTTGGGGGTCCACACAGGTACTCGGCACGCTGGGAGCAGGCGTGATCATCCTCATCATTTTTGTCATACTAGAGCTTTTCCTGGCCTCTCAAGGCAGGCAACCACTCCTGGACCTCAGACTCTTCACTAATGTTCCATTCAGCACCAGTACCATTGCCAGCATCTTTGTAACCTTTAGTCTCTTCGGGGGCATCTTTCTGTTCCCCGTCTATCTACAAGACTTACGCAGTCTGAGCGCCTATCAAGCCGGTCTCCTGCTGCTACCTCAAGCATTGGCCTCGATGGTTAGTGTACTGATCGGCGGGCGGCTGGTAGATCGTATCGGTGTGCGAGCTGTTGTCATTCCTGGGCTGTTACTACTGGCAATAGCCACATGGCAACTCACATACATCACACTCTACTCGCCTTACTGGTGGTTGCAGATCATGTTTATCATTCGTGGTCTGGGTCTGGGACTCTGCATCCAGCCGCTCACCGTCTCCAGTCTCGCCGAGATACGACCACGCCAGTTAGCTCAGGCATCAGCCATCAGCACCGTCACACGTTCTGTCTCAAGCTCACTCGGTATCGCCGTACTGGCAACGCTCGTGCAGACACAAACACAGGTGCATTATGCCAATATCGCGCAGAAAGTCACTTCCTACTCCGTACTCGGAAAACTCTATCAAGAGGTTCAGGCGTACTTTGTGGCACAGGGAGCCGATATTGTTTCGGCCAAAAGCGCGGCTTTGCAGGTGATTAGCGGGCTGGTCACGGAACAGTCATATACGCTAGCAATTCAGAATGCTTTCACCTTCACGCTAATCGTCATTATACTAGCCATTATCGCCGTACTGCTCATCCGTGAAAGTCGTCTTATCCGTCGCCAGCGCCCGACCTCTACAGGAACAAACGGCGAAGCAGCATCAGAAGAGGAAGAAGCTTTACCATTTGTGATGGTCGAATAATCTAACCAGTCACACGAAGTGCATCCCTGAGAAATATATTCACACAGTTACAGCATGTATTATCATGCTATGTATAATTATACACTTGTCGATTATGATCAAACGATCAAAGGAGTATTAGCTATGCGAAGGATGGTTCTCGTACCATTGCTGATCATCATTGCTGTCCTCGCTATCGCGGGCGGCATTGGCTACTTTATCTACAACAACTACATGTACTACAGTACAGATGATGCTCAGGTATCGGGCAACGTAGTCTCAATTAATGCCCTCTCAACGGGCGAATTGACAACCATGAATCTTCAGGTCGGCCAGAAAGTGACTGCCGGACAGGTCATTGCTGCTATCACACCACCACCGACAACGGGTGCAACCACAGCAACGCCAAAGGCACTCTCAATCACCAGCCCTATCAATGGAACGGTGATTGCAACTTATGCGGTACAGGGACAGGATGTTGCGCCAGGATTGGCACTTGCCCAATTGACTGATCTCAACACTGTCACTATCACCGCTTATGTTGGTGAAGGTGCTTTGAACAACATTAATGTAGGTCAGCAGGTAGATATTCATATCGATGCCTACGGCGGTACCTCTTTCACCGGCCACGTGCAACAGATTGTGCAGGCCACAGCAGGCACCTTCTCGCTCTTGCCGGTTGAAGACAATGCCAGTGGCAACTTCACAAAGGTAGGACAGCGCATTCCAGTCGTTATTACACTAGACGGCACGAGTGGCAAAGACCTGCTACCGGGGATGAGCGCGGAAGTGACCATTCACCTGCACTAGCCTTTTCTTCATCTATTCCATACCCCGTAGGAGCGTATATACTGGATACATACGCTCCTACGTACTAGAAGGAGTTCGTCGTGAACTTACTCATTATTGGTATCCTACTGGTCGTTGGCGTTCTCGCGCTCGTCGGCCTATTTTTTGTGTTACGTAGTGGATCAGATGAGCCAGAGCAGCTAAACCAATCAGCGACGGCAACCTCTCTGCCCCCAGAGAGCCAAGCACGCATAGAGCTTCCTGGTGATGAGGTTGAAACTCAGGCGATGGTTGCCGATGCAGTCACAAGTGGCATCATCCATCAAGCTCAAGATACCGACGCACTACCAATCGGGCAACTTCAAGAACTGGCGCAGGAGCTACAGGTACTGCATCAACAGACACAGGAGATTGAACAACGTCTGAATGTTCTGGCGACTGTAGTCGAGCGCATTGAGCATGTCCAGAACGGCAATCACTACGATGGTTGGCAAGCGAAGCCACACAACACATCCGAATTACCCTTTGCTGAATAACGCTCCAACAGGAATGTGCTATCACGCAGGTGCGGGACCAGTTGAGGCACGCGCTACCAGTCGCATCGGCACAACCAGTGGCGAAGGCGGCTCGCCGTCTTCGATCATTTTGATTAACTTCTGTACTGCGTTCTGGCTCATGACCATACGATCCTGGCGCACGGTAGTCAATGGCGGCTCGATGAAGCGACAGATATCAACATCATCGAAGCCAATCACTGAAATGTCTTCCGGTACCCGTATACCACGCTCGTGTAGAGCGCGTAAAACACCCAGTGCCATCAGGTCACTGCCTGCCACAATAGCGGTAAAATCGCGGCGCTGGTCCAGAAGCTTCGCTGCTGTAGTATATGCTGTTCCGGTACTCCAACCTGATACACGTATCAGGTCGGGATCTAGTGGTATGCCAGCCTTTGCCAGACCTTGCTGGCAACCTAGCAGGCGTTCTGCTCCAGATAGCTCAGCCGTGTTCCCTGGCATCAAGGCAACACGTTTATGCCCAAGTTGAAGCAGATGCTCCATAGCCATGCGTGCGCCATCCACATTGTCTGATTTCACATAAGTGGCATTATTTCCTTGCGCCATGTTGTCGATAAAGACGGTCGGCAGATCAGAACTAATCAGTGCTTGAATGCGCGAATCAATCTGATCAATGGCGATAGCGATAACACCAGCTACGCGGCGGCTTTGCAGATTACGAACATAATTAGTATACGAGCCATCTTGCGCACGCAAAGGAAAGAGTAGATCATAGCCTGCACTCGTAGCGGCACGCTCAACGACACTTATAACGCCAAGATAGAAATAGTATTGTGTTTGCTCAATCTCTGCAAGCCTGCGGTAATCATCGGAGAAAAGGGCGAACGCGATGACCCGCGAACGCTGGCGTGCCAGGTTCTGGGCTACAACATTCGGTTCGTAGCCCAGAGAGGCAATGGCATCAAGAATACGTTGTTTTGTCTCTTCACTCACATTGGCTGAACCATTGAGTGCGCGAGATACTGTCGCACGCGAAACGCCAGCCAGTTGGGCAACCTGCTCACTTGTCACCATAGTTGGTACCTCCTACAAATTCATGTACGCGCGTACACGAATTATAGTTCAACTAATAGCTTTTTGTCAAGCTAACCAACCTGCCAATGATTAAACTTGACCATTTTTTCGAGAAATTGACATGTTTTGCCAGAAAAATCATCCTTATTGACGCTGTTTAGTCTGCTTTACAGACCTCTACCACTCACGTATACCATGGTATCACAACCACAATTTTCGATAGAGCTATGAACATTTCATAAATTACCTTGACAATAGCGCCTTGTAATGTTACAGTTGATAAACAACGATATCTTGTAAGCAGCGTACATCTTTTTCGATGGAGATGGGATTATGCAATCAGTACATCAGGAAGTCGGTTTATCTCCAAAGGGAGGTATCACGAAGTCGCGCCGCCGCATCAGTGGATTTCGCATTCGCACCATCCTTGAGGCTTATCTGTTCCTACTACCCAGTTTGATCGGCCTGCTGATATTTCTCCTTCTGCCCATGATCGCAGTCGCCGTATTGAGTTTATTTAACTGGAGCCTGCTCTCCAACCCGCATTTCATAGGTTTGCAGAACTACATCACATTGGCCCATAGCGATACCGTTGGCAATTCGCTCAAAGTGACGGCATTGTATGTTCTGCTCAACATTCCGGCGCAGACCATCTTCGCGCTCTTAATCGCGTTACTTATGAGCAAGAAACTGCCCGGTATCGGTATTTTCCGCACCATTTACGTTGTCCCCTGGATGGCTACGGCTGCCGCGATGGGCATTGTGTGGCAGTGGATTTTCGATCCCCAGAATGGCTCGTTGAATCTTTTTCTGGCCTTCTTTGGCATTCATGGCCCAGCCTGGTTGTCATCACAAGGGCTTGCCCTGCCAGCAGTCGCAGCGGTCAACATTTGGCAGTACACTGGCTACAACATGCTCTTCTTCCTGGCTGGCCTCCAAAGTATTCCCGATTATCTGTATGAGGCGGCCTCGATGGATGGTGCATCACCTCTACGTCGTTTCTTCACCATCACCTTGCCGTTGTTGAACCCAACCATGTTCTTCGTCCTGGTCACTGATATTATCGGCTCTTTCCAGGTCTTTGACACGGTTTTCGTCATGACCCAGGGTGGCCCAGGGACCGCTACTGACGCCTTCAACTTTGAGATATACAAAGAAGCATTTGAGTTCTTTCACGCTGGTTATGCTTCGGCACTCTCAATAGTCCTCTTCGCCATTATCCTGGTCATCACCATGATGCAGGTACTCTACTTCCGCAAGCAAACGATCTACGATCTGAGCTAACGTAGCACCGATCTTACCGTTGACTGCTACACTTCACAATGTAGACATATGAGAAAGGAATATGATTTCCTATGGCAACGGCTGAAACTCAACTGGCTGTACGTAAACGAGCTAAAGCACGCACAGGGGTCGGTGTACGACGCTCTTTACGAGTACCAACGAATATTCTCTGGTACGTGATTCTGATTCTTGGGGCCATCGTCTCGCTCTTCCCTTACTGGTTGGCGCTGATGACCTCGCTCAAGCCCGCTAATCAAATTTTCGTAGGTCAACCGTGGGCATTACCAGCGAACCCTACGCTCCAGAATTACATCACTGTGATGACGCAGTACAGTTTCCCAACCTATCTTTTGAACACACTACTTTTCGCAGTTGTCATCACACTCGGACAACTCATCTTTAGTACAATGGCTGCTTATGCCTTCGCACGCATCGAGTTTCCAGGGCGTGATATACTTTTCTGGCTCTATCTATCAACATTGATGGTGCCGAATATCGTCACGCTCATTCCGCTCTTCATCTTGATGCGCACGCTGGGCTGGATCAACACGTTCTATGGATTGGCCGCTCCCTATGTGCTGGGAACACCATACGGCATCTTCCTGATGCGCCAGTTCTTCCTCTCAATCCCCAAAGACCTGGAAAATTCAGCGCGTATTGAGGGTGCTGGTACCTGGCAGATCATTGGCTCAATCATCTTGCCGCTGAGTCGTCCAATTTTTGCCACACTGGCGATCATCACCTTTGTGCAGGGCTGGAATAACTTTCTCTGGCCTCTCATCATCACGAATACAACCGATCAGCGCGTCTTGACGGTCGGCATTGCAGCCTTTCAATCCAACTATGGCTCATCATGGAACCTGATGATGGCTGCAACCTTCATTGCATTAGGTCCATTGTTGCTCTTGTTCTTCTTGTTTCAAAAGCACATTGTGCGTTCAATCCAACTCAGTGGTTTCAAATAGAGGTTATCTCCTGTGACATGCTATGTATATCACAGTGATGATATGTATTTTGTCTTCTGTACATTGGTATATCTGTACTTCACGCTTCACCTGATAAGGAGGAAGTCACCATGCAAGCCGGAATGCAAAGATTGATGGCGGGGTATAGTCGCCAGCCATCTGCAAACCAGCAGACGAACCAGAAACGTTCTGGTCAGAATCCACAACGTCCACGCTCCGCATGGGCCATGAATTGGTTCTCACTAGCAACCATGATTGTGATTGTGCTGGCCGGTCTCGCCGCCTGTGGGGGTACTGCCGCATCGCAACAGGGCGGCAAGGTTAATCTAACCTACGCTCTCTGGGATCCCAACGAGCAGATTGGCTACCAGAAATCGATCAATGAGTTTGAGCAACAGCACCCAAACATTCATGTAACGATTGAGCAGATACCGTGGGGCCAATACTGGCAGAAACTGGATACCGAGTTCGCGGCCGGTGACGCCCCCGATGTCTTCTGGGACCACGTTGCCTACTTTCCACAGTTCGCGCAACAGGGTGTCCTCATGAATCTCAATCCGCTGATTCAGAAGGACAAGCTAGACCTCTCGGTCTACTATCCGCAGTTACTCAAGCAGTTCATGTACAACGGCAATTACTATGGACTGCCTAAAGACTGGGATACCATCGCGTTGCTCTACAACAAAAATATCTTCAAGCAGATGGGCATCACCATGCCCAGCAATCTGACCTGGAATCCGACCGATGGCGGTACCTTCCTACCGTTCCTTCAGAAGCTTACCGTGGATAAGAATGGCCTGCATCCCAATCAGGCTGGGTTCAATCCGAATGCGGTCAAGCAATATGGTTTCGTGTCGGAGAACAATAGCCAGGAGTTGTACTGGAATTATATCGCCATGAATGGTGGTACCTTCCTGAATAAGCCATTCGGCAGCAACTTCGAGTTCAACCAGCCATCTTCGGTGCAGGCATTGCAATTTCTGGTTAACCTCATCACGAAATGGCACGTGTCGCCGTCAGCCGCCGAGACCAATACCGTGAGTGGTGCCGATGAGACTATGTTTGCACGCGGCCAAGCGGCCATTATTGAGAAAGGTGACTGGAACCTCTCTTACCTGATCAATCAGGTCAACTTCCCAATGGGTGTCGCCGAATTACCAGTCGGGCCTGATGGGCGTATCAGTGTCTTCAATGGTCTTTCCGATGCCATCTATGCTAAGACACCACATCCACAGCAATCCTGGGAACTCTTCAAATGGCTAGCCTCACCACAATCACAGCAGATTATGGGCCAGGGCGGCTACATCTGGCCTGCCGTGCAGAGCGAAGACCAGGCTTTCCAGCAATACTGGCAGAGCAAGGGACTCGATGTCACGCCCTACCTGCAAGAGGCCCAGGGTCAGACCACCAGTTTCCCGATCACCCCTGCCTATAACGAAGCCTCGACCAAGATCACGAGCGAGTTCAACCTCATGTTCTTAGGTCAGGTTTCGGTACAGCAAGCCACCAATGTAGCAGTACAACAAGGTAACGCCGCCATTCAAGCTGCGAATACCGGTGGTTGACCTGATCGTGAAGGGTATGGAACAGTCGAGAGCCACACTCTCGGCTGTTCCAGTTTTCCTGTTTACCCAAAGTATCTGTGATGACAGTCATCATAATACCAACATTACAACCTGAAACATGTCATCATTCGCAAATCAATTGTCCCTAAACATACTAGAGGAGGATAACGTGCCGAAAATCACCTTTATCGGTGCGGGTAGTGTCGTCTTTACCTTACATCTACTCGGTGACATTCTTTCTTTCCCCGAACTTGCGGAAGCCGAAATCGCGCTGATGGATATTGATCCTGAGCGCCTGCATATCGCCGAGATTATGGCGAAGCGTGTAGCGGAATCGCTGCATGCCCACCCAACCATCAAAGCCTATGCCAACCGCAAAGAGGCACTACAGGGCGCTGATTACGTCATCAACACCATTCAGGTCGGCGGCTACCCATCCACCTTAGTTGATTTTGAAGTGCCGAAACGTTATGGATTGCAGCAAACTATCGCCGACACAATGGGCATCGGCGGCATCTTTCGCGCTCTACGCACCATTCCGGTCATGTTGGATATGTGTCATGACATGGAAGAGGTCTGCCCTCATACCACCTTCCTTAACTATGTCAATCCGATGGCTATGAACACCTGGGCCGTTTCAAAGGCCACAAAGATCAAAACTGTCGGTTTGTGCCACAGTGTGCAAGGTACCGCCAAGCAACTGGCCTCGTATATGGGCATCAATCCGAAAGAACTAACATATCGTTGCGCCGGTATCAACCATATGGCCTTCTATCTGGAGCTAACCTACCAGGGTCAGGATGCCTATCCATTGTTGCGCGAGGTGGCACAGAAACCGGAGGTTTGGGAGAAAGACCCAGTACGTTTCGAGTTGTTTAAGCGTCTGGGCTACTTCGTCACAGAGTCGAGCGAGCATAGCGCGGAATACAACCAGTTCTTTATCCGCCGTGACCGCCCCGATCTGGTTGAACACTTTCATATTCCAATTGATGAATACATTCGTCGTTGCCAGAAACAAAATGCGTGGTGGGAACAAATGCGCCAGAAATTGCTAGACGGCACCGCCGAATTTCATCCTGATCTAAGTGGCGAATATGCCGCACGTATTATTCATTCAATGGAGACGAATACGCCTCGTGTCATCTATGGCAACGTCACGAATACAGGTTTGATAAGCACTTTGCCAGAGGGTTGCTGTGTCGAGGTACCATGTCTAATTGACGCGGCAGGCATTCAGCCAACAGTGATCGGATCTACGCCACCACAACTCGCGGCCCTGCAAATGAGTAACGTCAATGTACAAGGGCTGGTCGTTGAGGCTGTACTAACAGGCAAAAGAGAACATGTTTATCAAGCGGCCATGTTCGACCCCCACACAGCGGCAGAGCTAACCATTGATGAGATTTACCAACTTGTGGACGATCTGTTTGAGGCACACGGCGACGTCATTCCGCCCATGCAATAAATAAATGTAGGGACCGATTTATCGCGTCCGCGCTTGCTCAAGCATGCATCATACCCAAGCATGGGCGGACGCGATAAATCGGTCCCTACAGATTAATCAAGACATTCTCATTATTCAGTCAGCCACATGCATACTCTTTTGCCGCAAGGGCGCACTGAGCAGATGCAATGCTTGCAGAATTTCTACGTAAGAGCGCATAGAACTTGTTTCATAGTATGGAATGGCGTGTGTCTGGCAAAAGTCTCTAATAATATGCTGCGCTTTTTTCAACTGATTGCGCGGCATACTTGGGAAAAGGTGATGCTCAATCTGATAGTTCAGCCCACCATACCAGAAATCGGTAAATGGATGTGCATGGACGTTACGAGCGGTGATGACCTGTCTGTGTAAAAAGTCCATCTTGCTATCTGTCTCCAACACAGGCATACCTTTATGATTAGGTGCGAAGATCGACCCCAGGTATAAACCAGAGAGACCCTGATGCACGAGGATGAAGAGGATAGCCTGCCAGGGTGCAAAATGAGAGAAGAGCAACCCAAAGTAGCACAGGAAGTGCAGACCCAGCAGCGTCCACTCTACAGCAGCATATTTGACCTTTTCACGCAACAGGAAACGCACCCCTTGTAGCTGAAGATTCATAGCAACTATCAACAGCACGGGAAAGAAGAAGTATGCCTGATACTTCATGAGAAATTGAACGAGCCAGCCTCCCCGCCGAAGATCGTCTTCGCCAAAGGCTATAATTGGAATATTAATATCAGGGTCGAGATCATGTTGATTCGGATGGCTATGATGCTTGTTATGCTTATCCATCCACCACGAATGACTGATGCCTATCAGCAGATTACCAGTGATGAAGCCCACTACGTCATTTTTCCAGGTAGCGTGAAACACCTGTCTATGACCGGCATCATGACCAAGAAGTCCGAGTTGTGTAGTGACAATAGCCAGATAGGCTGCATTGAGGAGTTGCAGCCAGAAAGAATGGACCGAGAATAGGAAAACCACACTGAGTGTAAGCATCGCTAATAATACCAATATTTTAGCGGTATAGTAGACCGGCTGCTTTTCCAGTAGTCCAGCCTCCTTAATCAGACGCTTTAATTCAGCATAGTCGTTGCTTGTACGTGCAATAGGGGGAGGAGTTAAGACATTGCTATAATTCATGCAATGAGAACCTTTCGGCATTATTAGTCTAAAACAGGTGCAAAAACAACCACTGCCACCTATTCTCCCCGCTCAAATGTTTGTTTGAGCTGTCATAAACCAGAGTGAATATGTGATTTTCCAAAAAAGGAAAGATGTTTTCCAAACACCAGTTTACTACGTAGGTTTGAGGTGTCCCACAAACCTACAACACTTTTACTATAATGCAAGATATTACAAAAATGCAAGATATAACCAAAGATGGGTAAAGTTCTTTTTTTCTGGTATCGATTACGCACCAGATTGCACCTCTGCCGGTTGTCATTCTAGCACAACCCAGAAGATAAACATTACTATAGCCAGAATGATGACATAGGGCAATAGCGACCAGAGGCCGATATATTGCGCCAGGTTGCCAGCGAGCCAGGGAAACAGAGCGCCACCCATGCTGCCTAGACTAGCAAGAAAGCCGATAGCAGTAGGCAGTATGCGGGCCGATACTAGCGTAGGCATCAGTGCGATAGTCGTGGGGAAGATCGGTCCCAGACTAAAACCAGTCAAGAAGAGTCCAAAAGCGGAGACAAACGGCAATGGAATGAGCCAGATTAGCAGCAGACCAACAACGACGCCAAACAGGCAAAGCTGTATCATGCGTTTATTGCCAATCCTCACAGCCACGTGTCCCAATAATAGCCGACCAAGCGATAATCCCAACCAGTAACCACTAACAATCCAGCCAGACGGTAGCGGTGCGATGTGCCGCGCCTCAGTAAAAAAGCTGTAGCTCCAACTTCCTAGCGTGACTTCGGAGCCAACATAGATCAGCAGGAAAAAAGCGGCCAGCCAGACTACATGTTGTTTGAGCGTCGTTACCAAAAGACTCTCTTTGTCGGTCAGAGTTTCATCATGGCTCATAGCCTTGCTGCTACCATCCCTCCCACCCTTAAAGAAGATGCCCAGACTAATCAGTGCGACGAGACTAAAACAGACCCAGACAATATAGACACTATGCCAGCCCCATTGCAGTGCTAGCAGTGTGGAAGCAACAATCGGGCCAAGCCATGCGCCCGCTCCATAGAAGAAGTGCAGATAATTCAACTTCGTAGTATTGTTGGGCAATTCCGCAACATAGGAGTTCAAACCATCATCCAGTACAGCGAGGCCGAAGCCAATCAGCGCGAAGGCAAAAAGAGCCAGTGGGAAAGGCGGCATCAACACCAGTGTACCGGTACCACAGCAAAAGAGCAGCGTGCCAGCCATCAGCGCCCATTGCTTGCCCAGTTTATCGATAAGTAAGCCATTATTGAAGGAGGCAATAAAATATCCGGCGGTGCTACAGAGAAATAAGAAGCCAATGCTGGCTTTATTGACGTGATAATAGGTTTGCAGATTGGGTAGCAGCACGCCAACAGCACCGTCGTTCGCGCCGATCATGATAAAAATGAAGAATGCCAGGGCCAGATGCAAGCGCAGCGTCGGCGGCATAGCCGTCTTCCGCTGCTCGGATGCCAGTGTTTTCATATTTTGTTTCTTTCGATACCATCGAGTCAGGGAATGCCGTAGTGGCGTGATTTATCACGCCCTGGTACCTTGTCTAATACACCAACAAGTGGGATATTACGAGCAGAGTGTGATAATAGTAACCAGGGCGTGATAAATCACGCCCCTACGAGGGCAGCGGCCTCAACGGTAAGCCGCGTAACTTGTGCCAAGCCATCACCAAGTAGTGAGACACGCATATACTCTTCCATAGTATGCACACGGTCGCCATGTGTGATGCCAACACAGATAGCGGGAATACCTAGACTAATCGGAATGTTAGCATCAGTGCTTGAGGCATAGAAGGTCGGTTCATAGTCGAGCCAGCGTAATGTACTGGCCGCCAGTTGTACCAGTGGATCAGTGCGTTCGCGTTTCCCTGCTGGGCGCTCGCCAAGCACCTCAATCTCTGCTCGCAATCCTGCGCCAGCTTTGCGCTCGATGATAGCTTTCACCTGCTCAGCCAACCTGTTTAGAGATGTGACATCGGTTGAGCGCATATCAAGGAGCGCCGAGGCACTGGATGCGATGGTATTGACAGACGTACCACCTTCGATGATACCAACGTTATACGTCGTCTTGGGATTTTGCAGCACCTGAATATCAGCAATAGCAGCGATGATACGCGCCAGACCATGAATGGCGCTTGGTTGCCCAAAAGAGCCAAAGGAATGACCACCAGGACCACGTACCGTAACACGCCAGCGTTTAGAACCTACCGCCTCGGTCACAATCGCACCCAAGCGACCATCAATGGCAATTACCGCGCCAAGATTCGAGCGATAGCGTTCAACAGCGGCACGCGCACCACGCAGATTGCCCAGCCCCTCTTCGCCAACGTTTGCTACCGCGATGATATCGACCTCAGTCTCTATGTATAGCTCATCAAGCACGTTCATAAGATAGAGCATCGTTGCCACACTCGCGCTATTATCACCGATGCCGGGGCCGCGCAGAAAATCGCCATCGCGCCGCACATGCAGAGGTGTACCCGCCGGAAATACCGTATCAAGATGCGCTAGCAACATTACTGTCGGACGCTGGCTCTGCTTGCCGCGTCGCACATAGACGTTGCCGATAGCATCGACCTCCGCCGTGTAGCCGCGCTCGTGCCAGAGTCCTGCCACAAATTGCGCTCGTTCCATCTCGCTACCCGTGGGCGCGGGTACCTCGCAAATACGAGTTGCCAATGTGGCGATCTCTTCTATTTTGGCATTAGCAACTGAACGCAGATGCTCCCAATCCAATGCTGGTCTCTGCATGTCTACTCCTTAACATAGATGTTAATGATGATGATGATGATGGTGTGTATGCTCTACAGATGTAGAAACATCCAGAACGCGATGACGTGGTTGTGCCATCTGTTGCTCTAACCAGTGTACCACCGCGTCAAGCCCCGTGCCATCTTTGAGATTGCTAAAGATGAAGGGTAGCTCGCCGCGTTGCATACGAGCATCGCGTTCCATGACAGCTAGTGACGCGCCCACATAGGGAGCCAGATCAATCTTGTTAATCATGAGCAGGTCAGAGCGCGTGATGCCTGGCCCTCCCTTACGAG
>JAJZEJ010000838.1 GCA_021828635.1 Chloroflexota bacterium | reverse complement strand
ATGACGGCAATACCACACTCATTTCAAGCGGATTGGTGCTACTAACCACACTGTCCTGTGTAGTTACCTGTTGCCCTTGCGCGTTATCCACGATAATATGCGAGGTCGCTGGAATGATTTTCTCATCAAACCAGATCGTGACCTGCTTAGGCGGCGTCTTTAACACAGCATTCTGCGTCGGGTCTGTCCGTACCGGAAGCGCATGTGCCACGTGTGCTAACGCCACACCTTCTGTCAAACGCAACGGCCCAAACGGTATAAAGGTTAGCAGCGTTAACAAGACGCCTAAAAAAAGCGCAAAGCCCAATATATGGACATGATGCCAATGGTTATTATGATGTTTATGTTGCTGGAAATTTTTTACTTGCATATGACGATCCGCATATCGTTCCTGTAGCTATTTCTATGCGGATTTAGGAAACGCATAAAGAGGAACTGTACGAATTGGCTCGGCGGTCGTGTATCGTAAGGCTTCCAGGTACTCAATAGTTTCTGGAGTAAACAGCACATCACCACAGATATCGCATACCTCAGCCGGAATATGCTCGACCACGATAATACGCTCACCTTGACGAATTGCTCGTACTACCTCTCGATGTTCATATTCACCTGTACAATCCATAATACTGCATTTCATTAGGTTCTCCTCTCTCATTCCCTCCGCTCTTTTTCTTATTTTACCACAGTCTCGTCCCAATTGCTCAATACAAACGTCTGGGAGACACTCTACATTGATCTGCATTGTGATACGTTTGTTAGCTTCCGCCCTATCACTCACAGGGTTACACATGGTACACTGCTCTTGGAAGAACGATTAAAATGTTGTTGGAAACATAGTTGATGAGTTTACAGATTTTTCTCGTACATACAACATTTCTTGTATGGAGGATGGCATGCCACAACTTGAGCAGGCACGCATTGATCTGATACAGCGTTATTGGAGTGCGGCCAACTACCTGACCATCGGACAGATTTACTTACAGGATAATCCGTTACTCAAAGAGCCGTTGCGCCCCGAACATATCAAACCGCGCTTGCTCGGCCACTGGGGGACTTCGCCCGGCCTGAGCTTCATCTACGTTCATCTCAACCGGCTCATCGTTGACAACGATATCGATATGATCTACCTGACTGGGCCTGGACACGGCGGTCCCGCTATTCTAGCCAACACCTACCTGGAAGGCACCTACACGGAGATCTATCCGCAGATTACGCAGGATGCGGCAGGGATGCACCATCTGTTTCGCCAGTTCTCTACTCCTGGCGGCGTGCCTAGCCATGTCAGCGTTCCCACACCCGGCTCTATTCACGAGGGTGGCGAACTCGGCTACGTCCTCAATCACGCCTTCGGAGCAGCCTTCGATAATCCCAATCTGATTGTCGCGGCAGTCGTTGGCGATGGCGAGGCCGAGACCGCACCACTAGAGGGTGCCTGGAAAAGCATCCAGTTCCTCAATCCCGTGCGCGATGGCGCGGTGCTACCTATCCTGCACCTCAACCAATATAAGATTTCTGGCCCAACCGTGCTGGGACGTGCCAGCGATGAATCGATACGCCAGCTCCTTTCAGGGCATGGCTATGAGGTGTTCTTTATCGAGGGCGACGATCCCCCAACAATGCACAAAGCCTTCGCCAGCCTGCTCGATACCTGCTACGCTAAAATCCGCAGCTATCAAGAGGAGGCACGCCAGCACGGAGGAACCAAACGCCCACCGTGGCCCGTTATCGTCATGCGTACTCCAAAGGGCTGGACTTGTCCTAAAGAGGTTGATGGCATCCCCATCGAAAATACGTTTCGCGCACATCAGGTACCGGTCGAGAATGTCAAAACCAATAGCGAACACCTAGCAATTTTGGAACACTGGATGCGTAGCTATAAGCCAGAAGAGCTTTTCGACACCAATGGGCGTCTCGTGCCAGAACTCGCCGCCTTGCCTCCAAAGGGCAAGCGCCGCATGGGAGCCAATCCACACGCCAACGGCGGTAAATTGCTGGTTGAACTGGACATTCCACCGATGGAAGACTACGCTATAGCGGTTTCCAAGCCAGCCACCGAACGCCATGAGTCAACACGGCAATTAGGAAAAATGATGCGCGACATCTTCACGCGCAACAAGCAGCAACAGAATTTCCGTCTCTTCTGTCCCGACGAAACAAATTCAAACCGCCTGGGCGACGTGTTCAGCGTCGAGAATCGCTGCTGGATGGAGCCAATCATTGGCATTGATGACCATCTCGCGCCGGATGGGCGCGTGATGGAGGTGCTGAGCGAGCATCTGTGTCAGGGTTGGCTGGAGGGCTATGTGCTGACCGGACGGCATGGCCTCTTTGCCAGCTATGAAGCCTTCGCAATGGTCTCCGCCTCAATGACGGTGCAGCACACGAAATGGCTGGAGGAGGGTATCAAGCTGGCATGGCGCGAGCCTATTCCCTCACTCAACATCCTGCTCACCTCAACCTGCTGGCGCAACGACCATAACGGTTTCAGCCATCAAGGACCGGGATTGATCGACACGGTTCTCTCGAAGAAAGGCACGGTCGCACGCATCTACGTACCACCGGACGCCAATTGCCTGCTCTCCGTCGCCGACCACTGCTTCCGCAGCCACGACTATGTGAACTTGATCGTCATTGACAAGCAGCCGCAGTTACAATGGCTCAACATGGAAGAGGCAAAGGCACACTGTGCGCGTGGCATCTCAACCTGGGATTGGGCCAGCAACGAAGAAGATGTCGAGCCGGACGTGGTACTGGCTAGCGCGGGCGACATTCCTACGCTAGAGACTATCGCAGCCGCTTCCTGGTTGCGTCATCACTTGCCGGAACTCAAGGTGCGTGTCGTCAACATAGTAGACCTGATGGCGCTCTACCCACAGGCACTGCATCCGCATGGTCTGCCCGAAGCAACTTTTGTGCAGCATTTCACTGAGCATCAGCCCGTCGTCTTCGCCTTCCACGGCTATCCACGCGCCATTCATCAGATTATTCACGGACGCACCGACGCTCCGCGCTTCCACGTGCGTGGCTTCAACGAGCAGGGAACAACCACCACACCCTTCGACATGGTGGTTCTCAATGACATGAGCCGCTATCA